>NZ_JBEOPI010000002.1:0-261773 GCF_040309905.1 Shewanella sp. CAL98-MNA-CIBAN-0140 | reverse complement strand
TCACGCTCTAGTAACTAGCAGGACGCAGTCCGCCCTAGCAGCGCAGCGATCCTAGCAGTGACGTAGTCACGCTCTAGAAGCGCAGCGCACTATCCGCGTAGCGGCCTAGCGCCTAGGGATAATCAGCATTGGTATTGTGGTTTAATACTGTTAAGTTTATTTTCTGGTTAGAGAGTTATGTTTAAGGAGGCGTATGCCAAAAGGCTTATTACAACAAGGTTGGTTGGCCAGCGCGAGACCATGTATTTCGCCCCATTTTAATCCACGACCCAACAATGAGGTCAGCTTGTTGGTGATCCACAATATTAGCTTGCCTGCGGGGTGTTTTGGTTTACCGCATATTGATGAACTATTTCAAGGTTGCTTGGATATTGATGCAGACGACAGTTTTGCTCAGTTGGCTGGCTTGCAAGTCTCGGCGCATTTTTTAATTAGGCGCGATGGTGAAGTGGTGCAGTATGTTGGTTGTGATGACAGAGCATGGCACGCTGGGGTTTCTGAGTTCAAGGGGCGGAAGGGCTGTAACGACTTTGCCATTGGCATCGAACTGGAAGGCACAGATAGTAGTGGCTATACCGACGAGCAATACCAGCAATTAATCCTGTTAACATTGGAGTTAATGGCGCAGTATCCTATGATTAAGGTAAATAATATTGTTGGCCATTGCGATATCGCTCCTGGGCGTAAAACAGACCCTGGTTTCAGTTTTGATTGGTCGCGATATCAACAGGCCATTGCAACTGTTTAAGTAAGCATTTGTGGCATAGCTTGTGTTACTCGTTATGTGTTTCGCTATGCGTTACAGGGTACTTGCAGGCTCCGCCCACTTACACCACAGTCCTTCAATGATGACAGCTGTAACTGAATAGAAGTAAAAAGGATATTCATGGCGTTATTTTCATTATTAGTGGCAATTTTAGTTGAACGTTTGAAGCTGCTGCCAAGTGGTTGGCAGTTCGATAGCGTTATGACGCGTTACCAAAAAAAGTTTTGGGATAGCCAATCACTTAAATCAGCATTTAGCGTTGCGATGGCGATTGTGCTGCCGGCTTTATTGGTGTTTGTGATCAGTTTTCTACTCGATGGTATATTTTTTGATATATTGAGTTTGTTATTTTGGGTACTGATATCCATTATTTGTTTTAGTCACCAATCATTACGAGGCGTGTTTAAACAGTATATCCAGGCGGCATGTCGTGGCGACGTACAAGCTTGTTATCGTTATGCCGGCGAGTTGGATTGTAGTGACTGTTTAGACGTGGTGGATGAACAGGATTTAGGCTGTAAAGTGGGGCAAACAGTTGCTTGGCTTAATTACCGCTATTACGGTGCCGTTGCATTGTATTTGATATTTTTAGGGCCGGTAGGTGCAATATTATACTGTACTGTGCGTTTTTACAGTGAGTACAACAGTAAGAATAAGCTTGAAATGCCATTGGTCGATCATTTACAGATGTTATTTGATTGGTTGCCAAGTCGGGTGTTTAGTTTTGGCTATGTATTAAGTGGCCAGTTTAGCGAAGGCTTAAGTGCGTGGCGGCAATATGGTTTAAGTGTCAATATTGATGCAAAAACCATAGTGACCAATACAGCGGTGGCGGCTGAGTCTTTACCTGAAGCAGGGGATGCGCCACTGAGTGTGCAGTCCACATTGGCATTACTGGCATTGAGTAAACGTAATTTTGTGTTGCTGCTGACGTTGGTTTCTGTATTAACCATTTTTGGTGTTGTTAGCTAGGTTTTAGGCCGCTACGCGGATAGTGCGCTGCGCTTCTAGGGCGGACTACGTCCTGCTAGGGTCGCTGCGCTTCTAGGGCGGACTACGTCCTGCTAGGGTCGCTGCGCTTCTAGAGCGGACTACGTCCTGCTAGGGCCGCTGCGCTTCTAGGGCGGACTACGTCCTGCTAGGGTCGCTGCGCTTCTAGAGCGGACTTCGTCCTGCTAGGACAGCTTCGCTGCTAAGATTTTATAGCCTCTAGCAGCGTAGCGCTCTAGTATCTAGGCTTTTAGCTTTTATAGCATCTAGGCTTCTTTAACGATTTATCCCAACGCTTATCCAGTATTGAGGCTAATATGGATAAATAGTCTGACCCTTAGAACAGAAATATAGGTTATGCTCTAGGCATGAGCGTTTTAAACGACGCAGCTCTCTTTTGTCAGTATTCTGATAACTAGACATGGCTTGTATGATTTGATAAAGTGCGCTCTCTCATATTAATTGGTAAGACCAATTGACAATTGCTTGTTAAGGAACTGAGCGCAAAATGGCTTATATTAAGATCAACCAGCCAAAAATTTCTGATGTGATCATGGAACAATTAGAGCGAATGATCCTCGAAGGCAGTTTGCAGCCGGGTCAAAAACTACCTCCTGAACGCGAACTCGCGGTGCAATTTGAAGTGTCTCGTCCTTCATTACGTGAAGCGATTCAAAAATTAGAAGCTAAAGGCTTGCTCATGCGTCGTCAAGGCGGTGGCACCTACGTTAAAGAACAACTTTGGCAAAGTCTTGCCGATCCTATTGTTGAATTAATGCATAACGATTCTGAAAGTCAGTATGACTTACTCGAATTTCGTCACGCCACTGAAGGCATGATGGCGTATTATGCTGCGCTGCGCGGCAATGATGCGGATATGCAAAATATCCAAAATCGCATTATTGAGCTAGAAGCGGCAACTAATGTTGAAGCGAAAGCGGCTGCTATTGTGCGTTTTTATCGCGCAGTTGCTGAGGCGTCACATAATGTTGCCATGCTGCATTTAGTATTGAGTTTAACCCCCGTGCTGCACAAAAATGTGGCACAAAATTTGGAGCTTTTAAGCAAAAGCCAAGACGCTTCCACCATGGCAAATGATCACAGACGCGCGTTACTGGCTGCGATTATACGCCGGGACCCCGACGCCGCGCGCGAAGCTTCGAATGAGCATTTAAGCTATATCGAAGAAATCATGTTGTCGGTAAGAAAAGAAGACAGTCGGTTGCAACGTAGTTTGCGCCGTTTAAAGAGCGGCGCGTAACTGAGTTGCTGTGTCAACAAGCAGCAACTAAAGCCGAAATATAACCCGTATATAGAGAAGGACTGCGATATGTCTGAAGATATGCTTCAAGATTTAGATCCATCAGAAACCCAAGAGTGGGTTGATGCTCTGCAAGCTGTACTAGAGCAAGAAGGGTCTGAACGAGCACACTTTTTACTCGAAAAATTAATCGATAAAGCGCGTCGTAACGGTACTCACTTACCTTACAATGCAACAACTGCTTACTTAAACACCATTCCTGCAGGCCAAGAGCCAAATATGCCCGGCAACCAAGAAATGGAACGCCGTATTCGGGCGATTATCCGTTGGAATGCCTTGGCGATGGTGTTACGTGGTTCTAAGAAAGATTTAGAGCTTGGTGGCCATATTTCAAGTTTTGCTTCTAGTGCGACGATTTATGATGTGTGTTTTAACCACTTCTTCCGCGCACCTAATGAGCAAGATGGTGGTGACTTGGTGTATTTCCAAGGCCATATCGCACCCGGTATTTATGCGCGTTCATTCCTTGAAGGGCGTATTACTGAAGAGCAAATGGCTAATTTCCGTCAAGAAGTCGATGGCAAAGGTCTTTCTTCATACCCGCATCCTAAGTTAATGCCTACTTATTGGCAGTTCCCGACGGTATCGATGGGCCTAGGTCCTATTCAAGCGATTTACCAAGCGCGTTATTTGAAGTATTTAACTGACCGTGGTTTAAAAGATTGCTCTAAGCAAACGGTTTACTGTTTCTTAGGCGACGGTGAGTGTGATGAACCAGAAGCATTAGGTGCTATTAGTTTAGCGGCACGTGAAGAATTAGATAACTTAGTGTTTATTGTTAACTGTAACTTACAGCGTCTTGATGGCCCTGTCCGTGGTAACGGTAAAATTATCCAAGAACTTGAAGGCGAATTCCGCGGCGCAGGCTGGGAAGTCGTCAAAGTGATTTGGGGTCGTTATTGGGATCCATTATTGGCCCGTGATACCAGCGGTAAGTTATTACAGTTAATGGAAGAAACCGTAGACGGTGAATACCAAAACTGTAAAGCCAAAGGCGGCGCATGGACCCGTGAGCATTTCTTTGGTAAGTACCCTGAAACGGCCGAAATGGTGGCTAACATGTCAGATGATGACATTTGGCGCTTAAACCGTGGTGGTCATGATCCGGTTAAAGTTTACGCTGCCCTTGAACATGCACAAAAAACCAAAGGTCGTCCAACGGTTATCCTTGCCAAAACCGTTAAAGGTTATGGTTTAGGTGATGCAGGTGAAGGTAAAAACATCGCTCACAACGTCAAGAAAATGGGTGTCGATTCTATCCGTCATTTCCGTGACCGTTTCAATATTCCGATCCCGGATGACAAGTTAGAAGATCTGCCTTTTTATCATCCAGGTCCAGACTCTGAAGAAGTGAAATACTTGAAGAGTCGCCGTGAAGCGTTATTAGGTTATTTACCACAACGTCGTGAAAAATTCACTGAAGAGTTAGAGATCCCTTCATTGAAGATTTTTGATTCGATTTTGAAGGGCTCAAATGGCCGTGAAATTTCATCAACTATGGCGTTTGTTCGAGTATTAACGGCGTTATTAAAAGACAAAAAAATCGGTAAGCGCATTGTGCCGATTATTCCTGATGAAGCGCGTACTTTTGGCATGGAAGGTTTATTCCGTCAAGTGGGCATTTATGCTCATGAAGGCCAAAAATATATCCCACAAGATTCTGATCAAGTGGCTTACTACCGTGAAGATAAAACCGGTCAAGTATTGCAAGAAGGGATTAATGAATTAGGGGCGATGTCATCTTGGGTTGCTGCAGCAACAAGCTACTCTGTTAACGATATGCCAACCATTCCTTTCTACATTTATTACTCAATGTTTGGTTTCCAACGCATTGGTGATATGGCGTGGGCCGCAGGCGATATGCGTGCGCGTGGTTTCTTAGTGGGTGGTACTTCAGGCCGTACAACATTGAACGGTGAAGGTTTACAGCATCAAGATGGTCACAGCCACGTGTTGGCGAACACGATTCCAAACTGTATTTCTTACGATCCGACTTACGGTTATGAAATTGCGGTGGTAGTACAAGATGGTATTCGTCGTATGTATGGCGAAAATCAAGAAGATATCTACTACTACTTAACCACCATGAACGAAAACTACGTGCAGCCAGAAATGCCAGCCGGTGCTGAAGAAGGTATTGTCAAAGGTATTTATAAGCTTGAATCTGTTGCTGGCAGTGGTAAAGGTAAAGTTCAGTTAATGGGTTGCGGTACTATTCTTGAAGAAGTTCGCAATGCAGCACAAGCATTAGCCAAAGACTTTGGTGTCAGTGTCGACGTATTCAGTGTGACCAGCTTTAACGAGTTAACCCGTGACGGTCAAGCTGCTGAGCGTTGGAACATGTTGCACCCAACCGCAGAGCCTAAGCAAGCGTATGTCAGTCAAGTGTTATCGTCAGATGCGCCTGTAATTGCGGCTACCGACTATATGAAAATATACGGCGAGCAATTACGTGCTTTTGTACCAACAGATTATAAAGTGTTGGGTACCGATGGTTTTGGACGCAGCGACAGCCGTGCAAACTTACGTCATCACTTTGAAGTGGATGCCAAGTTTATTGTTATTGCGGCGCTGAAGTCACTTGTTGATCGTAATGAAATGCCTGTTGATGTGTTAACGAAAACCATCGCTGAATATGGCATTGATGCTGATAAGATCAACCCACAGTTAGCGTAAGGGGATACAAAATGGCTGAATTAAAAGAAATTTTGGTTCCTAATATCGATACTGATGCCGTACAAGTTATTGAAATTTGTGCTGCAGTGGGTGATTTTCTTGAAAAAGAAGCGTCAATCATCACAGTTGAAAGCGATAAGGCAACCATGGACATTCCAGCACCTTTTGCTGGCACCTTGGCAGAATTAAAGATTGCTGTAGGTGATACTGTGTCTGAAGGCACGTTAATCGCGATGATGAGTGCTGCTGACGCCGCGCCTGTTAAAGCAGAAGCACCTAAAGCAGAAGCGCCAGTTGCCCAAGCTGCGGCTCCTGCACCTGTAACGCCAGTGGCAGTTACTCCAGTAGCTGCGCCAAGTGCTGGCAGTTCAGAAGTGATTGAGGTCAAAGTACCTGATATTGGTGGTGACACCGATGTGTCTATTATTGAAGTTCTGGTTGCTGTTGGCGATAGCATTGATGTTGATACGGGTCTGATTACCTTAGAAACCGATAAAGCCACCATGGATGTTCCGTCACCCAAAGCGGGTGTCGTTAAAGCGCTTAATGTGGCCGTTGGCGACAAAGTGTCTGAAGGTTCATTGGTTATCACGCTAGAAGTGGCTGGTTCTGCGCCTGTTGCAGCAGCACCGGTTGAATCTGCGCCACAAGCAGCTGCACCGGTTGCTCAAGCGGCTCAGGCTCCTGCAGCACAAGCCGCAACGACAACTCAAGTACAAGAAATTCATGTACCTGACATTGGCGACGCTAGTGATGTTGATATTATCGAGGTGTTGGTTTCTATAGGTGATGACATCACTCTAGATCAAGGCTTAATTACCCTCGAAACTGACAAAGCGACCATGGAAGTACCGGCTCCATTTGCCGGTAAGTTAGTGTCGTTAACCGTTAAAGTGGGCGATAAAGTGTCTCAAGGTAGCTTAATTGCTACGATTGAAACCACAAGTACTGCGCCAGTAGCCCAAGCGGCTCCAGTGCAAGCTGAACCTGCACCCGCAGCGCCAGCGCCAACCATAGCGGCAAGTCGTCCATCAACTCCGCCAGTGCCGTATCATCCAAGTGCAGCGAAGCCTACGTCAACAGGTGTAGCACATGCATCACCTGCGGTACGTCGTTTAGCGCGTGAATTTGGTGTTGATTTAAGCCAGGTGTCTGGTACTGGCCGTAAAGCGCGTATTTTGAAAGAAGACGTACAAGCGTTTGTTAAGTACGAGTTGTCACGTCCTAAAGCTTCAGCTGTTACGGCGGTTGCTGGTGGTGCTGGCAGCTTAAACGTGATTGCTGCGCCTAAGGTTGATTTCAGTAAGTTTGGTGAAGTGGAAGAAGTGCCATTAAGCCGGATCCAGAAATTATCGGGTCCTAACTTACATCGCAACTGGGTTACCATTCCACATGTTACCCAGTTTGACGAAGCTGATATCACTGAGATGGAAGCCTTCCGTAAGCAACAAAACGAGCTTGCTGCGAAGAAAAAAGCCGATTACAAGATCACCCCATTGGTGTTCATGATGAAAGCGGTTGCCAAAGCATTGGCTGAGTTCCCTGTGTTTAACTCGAGCTTAAGCAGTGACGGTGAGTCACTTATCCAAAAGAAATATTTCCATATTGGTGTGGCTGTAGATACCCCAAATGGCTTAATGGTTCCTGTGGTTCGTGATGTCGATAAAAAAGGCATTGTAGAATTGTCGCGTGAATTAACCGATATTTCTATCCGCGCTCGTGATGGCAAGTTAAAGTCGGCTGATATGCAAGGTAGCTGTTTTACTATTTCAAGTTTAGGTGGTATTGGCGGTACGGCGTTTACGCCGATTGTTAACTACCCAGACGTGGCGATTTTAGGGGTGTCAAAATCTGAAATTAAGCCAAAGTGGAACGGTAAAGAGTTTCAACCTAAATTAATGTTGCCCTTATCCTTGTCATATGACCATCGCGTTATTGATGGGGCGATGGCTGCACGCTTTAGTGTGACCTTATCTGCAATATTATCAGACATTCGCACATTGATTTTATAACCCCAAAGGTCGCTCATAAGAGCGACCTTTTTATTGTGATCGGTTTCAAACAAATTGATTTGAGTATAAAATGCGCCCATCCCAATTTTTTAGTTAACAACTGAATGGAAATTGGACGTGAAACGAAAGTTTCAAGCTGGCGACATCGACATTTGGGCCGATCCGTCTTTCACACGGAATGAACAAGATTAGAGGAAATCATGAGTAACGAAATTAAAACTCAAGTAGTCGTACTAGGGGCAGGCCCAGCAGGTTATTCTGCGGCGTTTCGTGCTGCTGACTTAGGCTTAGACGCCATAATTGTTGAGCGTTTCAGTACCCTTGGTGGTGTGTGTCTGAACGTTGGCTGTATTCCTTCAAAAGCACTATTGCATGTAGCAAAAGTCATTGAAGAAGCCAAAGCGGTTGCTGATCATGGCATCGTTTTTGGTGAGCCTAAGATTGATTTAGACAAATTACGTGGCTTTAAAAATAAAGTTGTTGGACAGTTAACCGGCGGATTAGGCGGAATGTCTAAAATGCGTAAAGTTGATGTGGTTAATGGTTTTGGTAAATTTACTGGCCCTAATAGCTTAGAAGTCACTGCAGAAGATGGCACAGTGACAGTGGTTCAGTTTGAACAAGCCATTATTGCTGCCGGTTCACGTCCCATTAAATTACCGTTTATTCCCCATGAAGACCCGCGTATTTGGGATTCGACTGATGCACTAGAACTGAAAGAAGTTCCAGGTAAGTTATTAGTGATGGGTGGCGGTATTATTGGTCTAGAAATGGCCACCGTATACGCTTCTTTAGGCAGTGAAATTGACGTGGTTGAAATGTTTGACCAAGTTATTCCCGCTGCAGACAAAGACGTTGTTCGTGTATTCACTAAGCAAATTAAGAAGAAGTTTAACCTTATTCTTGAAACGAAAGTGACCGCGGTTGAAGCCAAAGACGACGGTATTTACGTCACAATGGAAGGCAAGAAAGCGCCTGCAGAACCTGTACGTTATGATGCTGTATTAGTCGCCATTGGTCGTTCACCTAATGGTAAGTCTCTGGCTGCTGAAAAAGCCGGTGTTAATGTTGATGAGCGTGGCTTTATTAATGTTGATAAGCAGTTACGTACCAACGTACCGCATATTTATGCTATCGGTGATATTGTTGGCCAACCTATGTTGGCTCACAAAGGTGTGCATGAAGGTCATGTTGCCGCTGAAGTGATTTCGGGCTTGAAGCACTATTTCGATCCTAAAGTTATTCCATCAATTGCTTACACTGACCCTGAAGTTGCATGGGTCGGCCTCACTGAGAAAGAAGCGAAAGAGCAAGGTATTGCTTACGAAACATCGACGTTCCCTTGGGCAGCAAGCGGCCGTGCAATCGCATCAGATTGCAGCGAAGGTATGACTAAGTTAATTTTCGAGAAAGAGACTCACCGGGTGATCGGTGGTGCTATTGTCGGCGTTAACGGTGGTGAATTATTAGGTGAAATTGGCCTAGCCATTGAAATGGGTTGTGATGCTGAAGATTTAGCATTAACGATCCATGCTCACCCAACATTACATGAATCAGTTGGCTTAGCGGCTGAAATGTATGAAGGTTCAATTACTGATTTACCTAACCCTAAAGCGGTTAAGAAGAAGTAATTAATACTTGACGACATAAGGCGCCCCTATCTAGGGGTGCTTTTTTTTACCTACAATTTGACTTTGTGGAGGAGTCTTAGCTGAAAGTATTACTTTATAAACATAATCATGTTAAAACATTAATATTGTTTATAAAAAAAAGATAGATAAACTCGCTAAAAAATAACTTGTCAGACGTTATGCAGGATTATTTTTGTTTCCGTTTAAAAGATTATATTGTTTGTTCCAGCTGCAGAGCCGTTAAATAATAATGCTGGCCGCGGTAGTCTCATCGGCTGATGATGACGATGAGTACAAATATTTTCTTTTCGAGGTATAGGCTTAATTTATGATAAAAGCGGTAATCTGTTGCTTCGTTAGTGTGATTTTTTACTTATTCAGCGCTGCTCCAGCGAGTGCAGCAGATATCGTTCAGCGAGTGTTTACTGCGCGCGATGGGTTAGCCAATGCCACGATCCAAGATATAAGCTTTGGCCATTATGGATTTGTTTGGTTGGCGACTCAGCAAGGTTTGTATCGGGTTAGTAATAATAAAGTTAGACGCATCGATAAAGTCGGTTTTGATTCAGTCCTTGATGATGAGCTCATTTCTACAGTCGTTAATTCTGACCAAGACCATTTACTTATTGGCACCAATTCCTCGTTATATTTATACAGCATTTTAGATAATCAGTTTAGCTTGTTGCTTAAGCCTAAAGACAATGATGTCACTAACATTAATAACAGTATTCGCGTGGCAGCGACTCAGCGTCAGCTCGATGGACGGCTGTTAATATTAGCTTATTCTGGCCAAGTTTATTATTTTGATGATACTTCTCAGCAATTGTATTTATCCCCTAGTCATTTATTAGATCACAATTTACCTTGGCGCAACGCGCTTGAATTAAACAACGCGCAATATTTGTTTTCCACTGATCATGTGCTGCAACTTCATCAGGCTGACGGGACCTTCATCGGCGTATTTCCATGGTCGGATAAAAACGGTTCCATTAGAAAGCTGTTTCAAGATAAACAACAGCGGGTATGGATGCTGACATCGAAAGGGTTATTTAAGGTCAATACCAATACGCTCACACTGCAATCGGTGCCTGAAATTCCTTATTATGTTGAGCAAATGGAGCAAGATCTTAATGGTGATTTATGGATTTCAAGCCGTGCAGGATTGATTTTTTGGAGCCAAGAAAACAACAAGCTAATCGTATACCGTGACGAACTTAAACAAAGAGCTAATATTGATTACATTCATGATATGGCGGTTGATGCAGAGGGGTTGTTGTGGGTTGGTGGTTCAGGTGATGGTCTTGCTGTGATTGCGGGCAAACCTGAATTTTTAATTGATGATTACTCTAAAAAACCGCCTTATCAACTTGATAATGAAATGGTGTGGTCGGTATACAGTGAAGGCGACAAGGTGTGGTTAGGTACCGATGGTGGTTTGTCTGTGGTTAATACACTTGACCAAACATCAACCATGATAATCCCAGCAGGGTTTGAACTTAATGACAGTATTTATCGGATTGGATCCCTAGACGCACAGCACCTTGTGTTAGCCACCACCAGTGGCTTATATGTGGTCAATAAATTAACCAATACCAGTACTGATTTTGCTCAGTGGAGTGGTGGCAAAGCGTCGCTGAGCGATAGGATTGTCATCGGTATTTATCGTGACGAATTGTTTAACGATATGATTTGGTTTACCACCAATAAAGGCTTGTATTATTGGCAAGAGGGTAATGATGATTTGATCTTACAAGCGCTATCAAATGGTAAGCAGTCATTAATTAATACGCTATATAAAGCCTTATTAAGGGATGATGCGGATCATTTATGGATTAGTGGCAGTAAACATTTTGGCTATTTAACCACTGCTGATGAATATGTTTCTAAAGTGGATATATTTGCCGATTTTACTAATCTCCCAACGATGAATAGTATTATGCAAGTGGCCCCAGGCGTTATCTGGTTAGGCACTTCCCAGCAAGGTATTTATCAATTAAATACTCAGACCGATGAGATTATTTCGCTTGATCAACAGTGGAAGATCGATTGTAAAGTGGTGTTCTTTTTTCAAGAAACGGCTACGGACCATATTATCGGTTGTGCTAGTGCCATCATTAAAGTCAATAAAACGTCAGGTAAAGTCAGTTCATTTAGCCATAAAGATGGATTCATTTCTGATGAATTTAATGAGTCGGCAAAATTTTATGATCCTGATAAAGGATTTTATGTCGGTACGCCAGACGGCGCGATGTTAATCGATCTTGATAAACTGGCTCCACGTACTGTCAATGACAAGGTGATACTTGAATCTGTGTCAGTATATTATGAGAATAATACCGCCGTTTTTTTGATCCCAAGCCAATTGTCGCAAGTCGAACCTGGTGCCAACTTAATTAGCTTTCAAATTGCCATTCTCGATTACCTTGATAATAAGCCGATGACCATACAGTATCGTCTGGTTAAGAATGGCGCCGACACTGGGAATTACGTGTTATTAGAAGGGCAGTCACAAATTAATATTACCGGTTTAAGTGCAGGGGCGTATGTGCTTGAACTGTTATATAAAAGAAATGGTGTATGGTCGAGCGAACCCTTCCAGTATCCCTTTATGGTTAAGCAATTTTGGTGGCGATCGCAACAATTTAAAGGTGCATTAACTTTTAGCCTATTACTTATTGTATTAGTGATATTGGTGTTTAGGCAGCGACAGATCAATCGCTTTAAAAAAATGAACGTTGCATTGCTGCAAAGTGATGACCGTTTGCGCCAAGCGTTGAAAGGCAGCGATTCAGACTTATGGGAGTGGCACGGCAATACGCGACTTTTATCATTAGATAATCGAGGTGGTGTACTGGGTCCTATACCGTATATCGAAATGAAACTAGAAGAAATTCCCATTCATCAAGATGACATTGAGCTGATCACTAAAGCCTGGAATAAGTTGCTGTTATCTGCAACAGACATGATTGATATTGAGTACCGATATCAAAATGAACATGATCATCAATGGCATTGGCTGCGGATTAAAGGCCGCGCCATTGAGGTTGATCAAAACAGTGGAAGGTTAATTCATGCTGCAGGGATGTATACCGATATCACTCAGCAAAGAGCACTTGAAAGTGAGGTCAATTTATTAGCTCAAGCGTTTGAGAATACCTCCGAAGGCATGTTGATCTTAGACGTGAATAAAAACATCAAAATTAGTAATGCTGCTGCTAATTTAATTCTAGCGGCTAAAAAGAGTGATTTAGCTGGCAAACCTTTTTCCGACTTAGTGTTTGAGACTGTAGAGCCTTTTGACATGGATGATGTGTTTGATAAGGAGCTCTTTTGGACCGGAGAATGCGAGTTTAATTGTAGTGATGGTAGCCGATGTCCTGTATGGATAAATGTGTCGACCATGTTTAATTTAAATGGCACTGCATTACATTATGTGGTGGTATTTTCAGATATCACTGAGCGTAAACATAATGAGCTTCATCTGCGCCGCTTGGCAAACAATGACATGTTAACTGGCTTAGCTAATCGGGCGATGTTTTCGCGTCGATTAGGCCAGGTTATTGAAACGGCAAAACAACAGAACGAAACCTTAGCGCTACTGTTTTTAGACCTCGACAGATTTAAACATGTTAATGACTCATACGGTCACAGTATGGGTGACGCATTGTTAGTTGAAGCCGCAAGTCGACTGCAGTCTTGTTTGTCTGAAGAGCATTTGTTGTGTCGTTTTGGTGGTGATGAATTTGTTATTTTGCTGCGTGACGCCAAAGATGTCGATACCATTAATCACATTGCAAAACAGCTATTAAAACAAATCGAAACGCCCTTTAAATTGTACGGGCGGGAATTCTTTATTTCGACCAGTATTGGCATTAGCATTTGGTCTGGTGATGATCAAACCCCCGAGACCTTGATAAAAAATGCCGATTTAGCCATGTATCATGCAAAAGAAGAGGGCCGGGGGAATTTTCAATATTATTCCGCTGAGCGCAATGCAGAAGCATTATACCATTTGCGCTTAGAAGCTGATTTGCATCGAGCGATACTGTGCAATGAGTTTGAAGTGTATTACCAGCCCCAGATCGATGTTCACCAACAAAATAGAATCGTAGGCGTTGAAGCTTTGATCCGTTGGAAACACCCAAAAGATGGCATGGTCAGACCCGATGTGTTTATTGGTATTGCCGAATCCTGTGGCTTGATTGTTGAGATCGATCGCTGGGTGCTGACTCAAGCTTGTCTCGACGGTGCTCGATGGCATCAACAGTATCAAAGTGAGATAAAAGTGTCTGTTAACGTATCGGCAATGCATTTTAGGCAGCCAGATTTTATCGACTTTTTAACCGCAACACTGCATCAAACGGCAATGCCTGCAAGGTGTTTATCGGTAGAAATTACTGAAGGTGTATTGATGAAAGAGATCGATATTGCCAGCCAACACTTACTCGCACTTAAGCAGTTAGGTATTAATGTTGCCATAGATGATTTTGGCACCGGTTATTCATCACTTGCCTATTTGCGGTCATTCCAAGTGAACACCCTAAAAATTGATCGCTCGTTTTTAATTCATATTGATTCCAATCAAGCCGATCAAGCTATTGTGAGCAGTATTATTGAATTAGCGCGAAACCTATCCCTTGACGTTATCGCCGAAGGCGTTGAATCGGAGCAGCAATTGGATCAAGTGGTTAAGCGAGGATGCCATGTTATTCAGGGGTATTATTTTGCCAAGCCGATGCCCAAAGCCGAACTTGAACTCGACATTAAGCGAAAAATGCTGATTAATGAGTAATGTGCACTTTTGTCTGGTTGGTGTCATCTGCTGCTATCCATTAGTATGGCTATTGGTCAAATTTTGTTAGAATGAGTTGTTTTTACTTACTTTCGGAATGATTTATGCAACAAACTTTGCGCCTTAACCTGACGACTTGGTTTTTGGCTAGCTGTATTTGCTTTAGCTTAGCGGTGCAACCAGTCTATGCTGCCAAAATATCTACTAAAGAAAGACCGACCATTGGCTTGGTGCTCAGTGGTGGCGGCGCCAAAGGTACTGCCCATATTGGGGTGCTGAAAGTACTTGAAAAACATCATATCCCTGTAGATTATATCGCTGGCACCAGTATTGGCGCCTATGTCGCCGGCATGTATGCGCTCGGTTATAACGCCGACCAAATCGAAAAAATTATGCTTAATGGTGAATGGTCTAAAGGCTATTCAGATACGATTCCGCGAGATAAATTAAGCTACCGTGATAAACAGCAACGGGATCAGTTTAATATTCCACTCACTGTGGGTTATAACAATAATAGCTTAACCTCACCCAGCGGCTTGTTGCGTGGCCAGAGTATGTCGCAGTTGCTGCGTAAATCGACAGGATTAGTTGAACAGTTTGGTGACTTTGATGAACTTGCCATTCCTTATCGGGCGGTAGCGACTGATTTAGCGACCAGCGAAGCCGTAGTGTTATCTAGCGGCAGTGTAGTACAAGCGATGCAAGCCTCTGCCACTGTACCGGGCGCGCTGCAGCCTGCGCTTATTGACGGTCGATTACTCGTTGATGGTGGCATTGCTAACAATATGCCTGTTGATGTAGTCAAAGCTATGGGTGCCGATATTATCATCGCGGTCGATATTGGATCTGCCCTGACCAAACAAGAAAACTTAGACAGTACCCTTGCCGTATTAGAGCAACTCTCAACCATTTTGACTCAAGCGAGCACGGCGCGCCAAAAAACCTTACTGACTTCAAGCGATATTTTAATTCGTCCTGCTATTGATAGTTTGAGTACCACAGATTTTTCCATTATGCCGTTGGCACTTAAATTAGGTGAAGATGCCGCCAATTTAGAGTTGGTGAAGTTAGCGCCTCTTGGCATTAGTGAATCAGATTATTTGGCTTATCAAGCGAATAAATTACAACAAAGTCTACTTTGGTTAGATCCGCTTAAAAAACCCATTTACAAAATTGCTTTTGATAATCAATCAAAAGTCAGTGAGAAATTATTGCGTGAGCGTTTAGGGATTACCGAAGGTATTGTGCTCAGCAAAGAGGATTTAGATTCAGCCCTAAACCGAGTGTATTCGCTGAATAAATTTGAGCGTGTCGATGCGGAGTTTGAAGATGTTGAACAAGGGCGAATTTTAACCATCACCACCAAAGCCAAATCATGGGGGCCGAATTATTTCCAGGCGGGATTTAATTGGGAGGATGACTTCACCTTAGATTCAGCGATTACCCTTAGCTTAGCTTATACCATGACCGACTTGACTGAAAATGGCGGCGAGTGGCGTAATGAATTAGAACTGGGATATAGAAAGTTAGTGGCTACTGAATTTTATCAACCATTAGATCGTGACCAAACATTCTACAGTCGAGGACGATTCGAGTATGAGATGAAAGATTGGAATTTGTTTAATCAAAACAATCGTTATATTCAACTTGAAAACAGTGTGGCTCAAATCGTTTTAGGTCTTGGTTATAACTATGACTCTGATGGTCTTATTGAATTGGGTTTTATCGCAGAAGATGGGCGTGTCAGCAGTGAATTTGGCTTGGTTGATTCGCTTAACTACCATTCAAGCGGCGGCTATTTTAAAGTGGCTTACGACAATCTAAACAGTATTAGCTTCCCGACAGAGGGTAATCGAATCACCTTTGTTAGCTATTTAAGAGATGAGTCTTATAAGGGCTTAAGTAACGTTGGCAACACTTCTAGTGATGATTTAGCCTGGCAATTTGAGGCTGACTGGAAAGGCGCGTTAAAGCTCGGTAATCATGCCATTGTGGGTAAAATGGAATTGGCTACGGTTGAGAATGATGGTGACTTTACCTTACATGTTGCTGATTTAGGCGGGTTTTTAAACTTGTCTGGTTTTCGCAAAGATACCTTAGTCGGGGCGCATAAAGTCTTTGCGGCGGTGATCTATCAGTATGATCTCGGCCGTGATGTGCTAATCACCGACTTACCTTTGTACTTAGGGACGAGCCTTGAAGCGGGTAATGTATGGTTTGAGCGAGATGATGTCGCTTTAGATGATTTGATTTTCGCCAGTAGTATGTATTTAGGTACCGATACCGATTGGGGCCCCGCGGCATTAGGTTTTGGTTTTACTGACCGCGGTGAAACGGCTTTCTATTTATTTGTCGGTAAAAACTTTTAGGCAGTCTATCTAAGCCAAAAGTCTAGTGGCTAGAGCGCTTCGCTGCTAGGACGCTACGCGGCTAGATGCTATACAAGCTAAAAGCCTAGAGGCTAGGACGCTATGCGGCTAGAGGCTATAAAATCTTGTTATCGCTTGTTATCGTCCTCGCAGCGAAGCTGTCCCTAGCAGGACGAAGTCCGCTCTAGAAGCGCAGCGCACTATCCGCGTAGCGGTCTAGGACCTTAGCAGCGTAGTGACCTAGGCCCCTAGCAGCGCGGGTAATAATCCTGCGTGAGCTAACTGATGATGGGCAATAACCCATTTCGTTTGAGTTGCGGTATGAGGCGCAGGGATCGCTACCGTTTGCATGCTGGCTGCCCGAGCCGCAATCAAACCATTAAACGAATCTTCAATAGCGATGCATTGACTCGGCGCTATGCCCAGCCCTGTGGCACAATTTAAATACACCTCGGGATGGGGTTTGCCGTAAGCTAGATTTTCAGCAGATTCAATCGCATCAAAATAATGACCAATAGTGAGTTTATGCAAAACAGCCTCAATAATCCGTGATGACGACGAGGTGGCTAAACCGATTTTAAGCCCTAGGCGTTTACACGCGTCCAGCGACTCAATCACGCCGAGCATGGGCTCACCATTGGCGTTGATTTGGGCTATCACTTCATTGACTATTTTTGTCGCCGTGGCGGCATTATCATAATTTGGCCAAGGAAAGCGTTGATACCAATAACTGACAACATGGTCGATCCGCATGCCTGTCGTTTGCTCCACTTCTTCGCGGCTGAGGTTTAGCCCACAACCATTCAGTACAGTTTGCTCGGCTATCTGCCAAGCGGGCTCAGAATCGATTAAAATTCCATCCATATCAAAAATAACGGCTTTTACCTGGGTTGACACAATATTGGTTCCATAAAGGTGGCGATAGTCAGGGCTAATTATTGCCTTGTTGTTGATAGGGCACAATCAGAACCGTGTTTTATAAAAAATATTTAATCGACAGCGTGGAATATAACTTTGTGGATAGTTTAATCATTGGTTCATTGTAAGTTCATGTATCTAATGAAATTTAAGGCTGTTTAAAACTATTGTCTAATTTTATTTTAGTAAACTTGTCGGTAAATTGATTTCTGGGCTGATAAATCGCGTTGATTTCATCTCGCTAATAGTGTGAGCTGATTCATACTTTTACAAAGCTGTAGTATACTGGAGGTCGGATTTCAAGCCCGAACCAGTGGAATTATCAGCGTATCATAATGACGCTGAGTTTTGCCGTTAGGCGTCAAACAAAGAGGAATGTTGCCGTGCTAGAAGCATATCGTAAACACGTCGCAGAACGTGCTGCAGAGGGCGTAGTCCCTAAGCCATTAAATGCACAACAAGTGGCTGAACTGGTTAAGTTAGTTGAAACACCTCCAGCAGGTGAAGAGGCATTCGTCCTCGATTTGCTAGAACATCGTATTCCACCTGGAGTAGACGAAGCTGCTTATGTTAAAGCCGCTTTCCTTGATGCCGTAGCTAAAGGCACTGTGTCATCTCCGATCTTAAGCGCTGAACATGCTGTT
Organism: Shewanella sp. CAL98-MNA-CIBAN-0140; assembly: GCF_040309905.1. Taxonomy (NCBI): domain Bacteria; kingdom Pseudomonadati; phylum Pseudomonadota; class Gammaproteobacteria; order Alteromonadales; family Shewanellaceae; genus Shewanella; species Shewanella sp. CAL98-MNA-CIBAN-0140. The sequence continues at coordinate 243,654 of NZ_JBEOPI010000002.1, read as the reverse complement.
AAACTACTTGGCACTATGCAAGGTGGTTACAACATTGACCCGTTAATTGACCAATTAGATAATGCCGCATTAGCACCTCTATCTGTTAAAGCACTCTCCAATACATTGTTGATGTTTGATTCATACCACGATGTTGTTGAAAAAATGCAAGCGGGCAATGAATCGGCTAAACAAGTGGTTGAAGCTTGGGCCAATGCCGATTGGTTTTTAAACCGTCCTAAATTGACTGAAAAAGTCACATTAACCGTATTTAAAGTGTCTGGTGAAACCAACACTGATGATTTGTCGCCTGCGCCAGATGCATGGTCTCGCCCTGATATTCCACTGCATGCATTAGCGATGTTGAAAAATGCTCGTGACGGTATTGTGCCTGATGAATCAGGTGTTGTGGGACCCATCAAAGAAATCGAAGCGTTGAAAGGCAAAGGTCATCCATTAGTTTATGTGGGTGATGTTGTTGGTACCGGTTCTTCACGTAAATCTGCCACTAACTCAGTGTTATGGTTCATGGGCGATGATATTCCTTATGTGCCGAACAAGCGTGCTGGTGGCTTCTGTTTAGGCAATAAGATTGCGCCGATCTTTTTCAACACCATGGAAGATGCGGGTGCATTACCGATCGAACTCAACGTTGATCAGATGGACACTGGTGATGTCATTGATATCTACCCTTATCAAGGTGTCGTTAAGCGTCATGGCACAGATGAAGTGATTTCAACATTTGAATTAAAAACCGAGGTGTTATTAGACGAAGTCCGTGCTGGTGGTCGTATTCCGTTGATTATTGGCCGTGGTCTTACTGACCGTGCGCGTGAGACTTTAGGTCTTGAAGCATCGACAGTATTCGTTCGCCCACAAGACATTGCCGCGTCTGACAAAGGTTATACTTTAGCTCAGAAAATGGTCGGTAAAGCGTGTGGTGTTGATGGGGTGCGTCCTGGTCAATACTGTGAACCTAAGATGACTTCAGTGGGTTCACAAGATACCACTGGCCCTATGACACGTGACGAGTTGAAAGATTTAGCCTGTTTAGGCTTTAGTGCTGATTTAACTATGCAGTCTTTCTGCCATACAGCGGCTTATCCAAAGCCTGTTGACGTGACAACTCATCACACATTACCGGATTTCATTATGAACCGCGGTGGTGTGTCATTACGTCCAGGTGACGGGGTTATTCACTCGTGGTTAAACCGGATGTTATTACCCGATACCGTTGGTACGGGTGGTGATTCACATACTCGTTTCCCTATTGGTATTTCGTTCCCTGCAGGTTCTGGCTTAGTGGCATTTGCTGCGGCAACAGGTGTGATGCCGCTTGATATGCCTGAGTCAGTGTTAGTACGCTTTAAAGGCAAAATGCAACCCGGTATCACCTTACGTGATTTAGTCCATGCTATCCCATTAAAAGCCATTGAAATGGGTCTGCTAACGGTTGAGAAAAAAGGCAAAATTAACGCTTTCTCTGGCCGGGTATTAGAAATCGAAGGTCTTGAAAAGCTTAAAGTTGAGCAAGCATTCGAATTATCTGATGCCTCTGCTGAGCGTTCCGCTGCAGGTTGTAGCATTAAGCTAGACAAAGAGCCGATCATTGAATATCTCACCTCTAACATCGTGATGTTAAAGTGGATGATAGCTGAAGGTTATGGCGATCGTCGTACGATTGAACGTCGTATCGTTGCAATGCAAGAGTGGATTGCCAATCCTGAGTTGATGCAAGCGGACAGCGATGCTGAATACGCAGAAGTGATCGAAATCGACTTAAACGACATCAAAGAGCCAATTCTTTGTGCACCAAACGATCCTGATGATGCAGTATTATTATCAAGCGTTGCCCAAACTAAGATTGACGAAGTGTTTGTCGGTTCTTGTATGACTAACATTGGTCACTTCCGTGCGACCGGTAAGATGTTAGAAAAGTTTGCTACCACGCTACCAACCCGTTTATGGATTGCACCACCGACTAAGATGGATCGCGATCAATTAACTGAAGAAGGTTACTACGCCATCTTCGGCCGTGTTGGTGCTCGCATTGAGATCCCTGGTTGTTCTTTGTGTATGGGTAACCAAGCACGTGTAGAGGCAGGTGCTACTGTAGTATCAACCTCTACTCGTAACTTCCCTAACCGTTTAGGTACGGGGGCCAACGTTTACTTAGCATCTGCTGAGTTAGCAGCCGTAGCAGCGTTATTGGGTCGTTTACCTTCACCTGAAGAGTATCAAGACTACGCTAAAGAATTAGATGCCTCAGCAGCTGATACTTATCGTTACTTGAACTTCGACCAAATCGATTCTTACACCAAGAAAGCCGACAGCGTGATTTTCCAAGCCGCGCTTTAAGCTTTAACTAGTTAATTGTTGAACAAAAAATGCCAGCAGAAATGCTGGCATTTTTATTGGTGGTTTAGTTATGTAGGATTAGATATTGCTTTGTTAGGACAACGTTAAGCTTATCTTGTCTCAAGTAGTCGCTATGCTTTAAGTAAATCAAAACCATTTTTTTGCACGAGATTTAGCAGTTTTAAAGCGGGCCCTTCTGGATGCCGTTTTCCTTGCTCCCATTTTTGCACACTCGATACCGAGACATTAAGACCTCTAGCAAATACGGGTTGGCTAAGCCTATTTGAGACACGGATATGTTTAATTTCAGCAGCAGATAATACGTTAACTTCAGGCAAGCATAGTTCATCAAGCTCACGCATGGTGGCTGTTTTCATGATCCCTGCATCATGTAAGCCTTGTGCTGTGTTATGAAGTGATTTTAATAATCTACTCATCTCGTATTACCTCAAATAGTGCTTTGTGTTTCAATGCTTTTGCTAATTGCTTATTATCGTAAGCGAGTAACTCTTTGGCCATAATCTTTAATGCAGTCTTTTCTTTTGTCGAAATATTCGCTTTTTCATTCTTAGAAAAACCAAATATAAAAAATGATTTATCATCGACTTTAAAAGCAATAATGGTTCTAAAACCGCCACTTTTACCTTGAATTTACTAAATTGGCACTATTTCAGTTTATAACTTATGGCCTGCGGCCACTAACGTCGTGGCGCTTCACCCACACCAGACCAAGAGGAAACCAACGGCAGCTCCCTCTTTACTCTTTTTAAAAGAATTGGCCCAGCCGCCCCGCAACATTTTCAAACAGCGAAAACGTCGCCACGGGGATTTATCCAGCTTTTGACTTCATCTGTAACCGTCTTCGGCCCATCTTGTAATAAAGAGTGAAAATGCTAACACTTCCGATGGTACATCCTGTACCGCGAAAGCTAGCGGGCCATCCATGGCCAGCTCACGCTATTTTCTTCAACGGCCTCAAGTTCAGAGTTGAATTTAGGCATTTTCAAGCAGAAACTAGCTCGTTTTTGGACAAAAGTGCGTTAGAGCTTCGGATTTAGTGCAATGACATAAAGTTTACACTGACCCCACTAAATTCCTGAGTTGATGCAAGCGGACAGTGATGCTGAATACGCAGAAGTGATCGAAATCGACTTAAACGACATCAAAGAGCCAATTCTTTGTGCACCAAACGATCCTGATGATGCAGTATTATTATCAAGCGTTGCCCAAACTAAGATTGACGAAGTGTTTGTCGGTTCTTGTATGACCAACATCGGTCACTTCCGTGCGACCGGTAAGATGCTAGAAAAGTTTGCTACCACGCTACCAACCCGTTTATGGATTGCACCACCGACTAAGATGGATCGCGATCAATTAACGGAAGAGGGTTACTACGCCATCTTCGGCCGTGTTGGTGCTCGCATTGAGATCCCTGGTTGTTCTTTGTGTATGGGTAACCAAGCACGTGTAGAGGCAGGTGCAACGGTTGTATCAACCTCTACGCGTAACTTCCCTAACCGTTTAGGTACGGGGGCAAACGTTTACTTAGCCTCTGCAGAGCTTGCGGCAGTAGCGGCGTTATTAGGCCGTTTACCTTCACCTGAAGAATATCAAGATTACGCTAAAGAATTAGATGCCTCTGCAGCTGATACTTATCGTTACTTGAACTTCGACCAAATCGATTCTTACACTAAGAAAGCTGACAGCGTGATTTTCCAAGCCGCGCTTTAAGCTTAAACGAGTTAACAATTGATCAAAAATGCCAGCAGAAATGCTGGCATTTTTGTTTTTTTGGCGAGTTGTATAAGTTTTTATTGAACCTTATTTTCCCGGTACGATTATAATATAAACACCGATGGTTATCATACCCAGAATAAGAGCGAGAAAAGGAGTTGTAATGTCAGTCTATTTTAGTTTCGATTCATATTTTGAGAGTTTGTATGAATAATAAGCGTTCTGGAAAAATGCTAGTACAAAAACAAAATAAAATAATCCGCTTCTCTTCGCGTCTTCAGTATTTTCCCAATACCAAGCAACGCATACGAATAATAAAGTATAGAAAATTATTTTAGGTAGGATTATTTTTAACATTAATATAGGCCTGACTGATTAAGGGTTTGTCTGTTATTTAACTCTGATTTTGCTTTTTGTAGTTCAGTTTTATTAAAAACAATACATCCCCAAATAATTATCAAAGTCCAATGTTTTTTACCCACTTTTTTGAGTGACCATATATCCTTAACTATGTCTTTTCCACTCACAATAGAAGCGCCTATACCAACATAGCCAACAAAAGAGTCTATAGACTCATGAAAACTAATATCACTCAACAACTCTTCATTTGAAAGTGACCAAATTCCCCACTGTGAGTTTACGAATGTGGTATCTAAAGCTTTTTCTAGAACGGCCCCTAAAAGTGCTTTATTACTAATGCTCCTGATTAGTGCCAAAGCTTCTATTCTCTGCAGTCTATCCATGTGTCTATAGAGAATCATTGCTGCAATAGCTTGAACTTCTATTTCGCCAGCACCGACTAGCAAGTTTCTAGGAATAGAGGTAATACTAGCGAGTTTTTCTAGTTGTGATTTGGTGTCTTTAGGGAGATTGTACGGTAATGAATTCATTGATATTCCTTTTTCAATGTGATGATAGTTATTATAGCTGTACTTAAAGTTTATTCTAATCGATTAAGCGCTTAAAACTGCATGTAATTAGGTAATTAAACCAATTTGTTATTTATATGCTTAACATTTAAAGTCAATTTACAATAATACTCTACCACAATATGGTTTTGCTTAAAGGATAAAGTGTAATCATGAGATCTATAGTTGCATACCCATTTCTTTAATTTTTTCAAAAACACTAATCCACAACTTTAATTTAATTAATTGCCAGTTGCAGGTGCTGTTTAGATATATAGATGCCGCGATCACATGGATGTGAATGAGGGATCTTATGTGCAGATAATCCAGCGAGACGCCGATCCTTGATTTATAAATAAGCATCCATGCAGACTTAACCAAAACATTCATGTTTTGGATACTCGTTGGCTCATCTGCACCTGAAATTTTTGTCTCTTCGATTTAGCTTTATTTATGGCTATTAGTGAAAGTCTATAACAGATTTAATACTTTCAGGTTTCTCATTATTGAGGCTGTTGAAGAAAATAGCGTGAGCCTGACAAGACGTCAGGCTAGATTTCGCGGTACAGGATGTACCATCGGAAGCGTTAGCATTTTCACTCTTTATTAATAAGATGAGCCGAAGCAGCCTACAAATGAAGTCAAAAGCTGGATAAATTTCCGTCGCAATTTTTTCGCTGCTGTTGTTTGGTTAAAAAGCGAAAATGTTGCCGGAACGGCAGGGGTGATTCAAGAGGGGATTGCTGTTGATCCCCTTTTGGCCGGTGCAGGGTGGAACCTTGCGATGTTAATCTGGTGTGGGCGAAGCGCCACGACGTTAGTGGCCGCAGGCCATTGTTAAAAATATGAAGATTAAGTATTCTTCGATAATTAACCATACCCGTCATTCAAAAATGCCAGCAAAATAGCTGGCATTTATAGTAGAGTCATTTAACGTTTTCGAATGATAACAACATCCTTTTGATGAACGTTATTAACATTAACGATTCGATATGCCGCTGGTTTAACAACGATCACTTTAGTTACAGCAGTCTTATTTTTCGGTGCTTTTACGTGTCCATGATGAGCTCGTGGGGCACAAGCACTTAAACTGATAATAGCGAATCCGACCAATAACACTTTAATCATCGGAAATTGAATTGACTGTTTCATACACACCTCGGTACGAGTGAAGACTATGACTAAGCATAATCGTTTGAATGTCAATTGCTGATCGCAATTAGTAAAGATATGCAAATATAGTGTTGAAATTAACGTCTATCGTTAAAACGTACCGTCATCATGAATACTTAATATTCATATCAATCAATGCTTCTCGTGAACCCTTTTCTGCCCGCAATCGGGCTAAATACTGTTGCCATAATTCAGTTTGATTACTGCATAAGTTATGTAGCACCTTCCAAGAATACAAGCCTGTATCATGACCATCATCAAAGATGATTTTAACGGCATAATGTCCAACCGGTTCGAGGGCTGTGATAGTGACGGCTTTCTTATGGGTAACCAATATTGGGTTGCCATGACGCTGCACTTCTGCTGAAGGTGAGAATACCCGTAGCATTTCACAGCTGATGTTGTAGGTTTGGCTGTTATCGAAAGTGACTTCTAATAACTTGGATTGACGTTTAAGCTTAATGCCGGTCACAGTGGGCGTTGATTGAGTCATGGTATTTCCTGCACAAAAAAAGTGATTAGTCCATTGTGGCACTAATCACTTAATAGTTGCTATGGCGGGAGGGTGATAACAATCAAATATACCGTGGTTTATCACACTTATGGATAGTTAACCATTGGCCATTTATAAAATATAGCGTGATTTATCACACTTACTGACGGTTAACTATGGGCCATCTCTATAAAATGAAGCGGCTTAAGTCTTCATCTTGTATCAAGGTATCAAGATGGTCATTAACATACTTAGCGTCAATGACAAACGTCGAACCTGATTTTTCAGAGGCATCATAAGAAATCTCTTCCATCAATTTTTCCATCACGGTATGCAAACGCCGAGCACCAATATTTTCAGTGCGCTCATTGACCTGCCATGCGGCTTCTGCGATTCGTTCAATACCCGACGCTTCAAACGTAACGGTTACACCTTCCGTCGCCATTAAGGCAATATATTGCTCCGTAAGCGAAGCATAAGGTTCGGTTAAAATACGCTTGAAATCAGCAGCGGTAAGGGCGTCCAATTCAACTCGAATCGGTAAACGGCCCTGAAGTTCTGGGATTAAATCAGACGGTTTTGACATCTGGAATGCACCAGAAGCAATAAACAAAATATGGTCAGTTTTTACCATGCCATGCTTAGTGTTAACAGTGCAGCCTTCCACTAATGGCAGTAAGTCACGTTGTACCCCTTCACGTGATACATCGGGGCCAGTGCTTTCGCCGCGCCGACAAATCTTGTCGATTTCGTCTAAAAACACAATGCCGTTTTGCTCAACAAGCTCGATGGCTTGCTCTTTTAAGTCTTCTTGATTGACCAGCTTAGCGGCTTCATCTTCAACTAACTGTTTGTAAGCATCTTTAATTTTAAGCTTTTTATGCTTAGAAGTACTTTGACCAAGATTTTGAAATAAGCCTTGTAACTGATTGGTCATTTCTTCCATGCCTGGCGGTGCCATAATTTCAACTCCAACTTGAGGAGCCGCAATTTCTATTTCAATTTCTTTGTCGTCGAGTTGACCTTCGCGTAGTTTTTTACGGAAAACCTGACGGGTGGTAGAGTTATCTTTTTTGTCAGTATCCCAGTCATCTTTTACCTTAGGTAATAGCGCATCTAGAATACGTTCTTCGGCCATTTCTTCGGCGCGATGACGGCATTTTTTCATTTGTCGTTCGCGGGTCATTTTCACTGCGGAGTCAGTCAAATCGCGGATGATTTGTTCAACTTCTTTACCGACATAGCCGACTTCAGTAAATTTTGTGGCTTCAACTTTAATAAAGGGTGCGTTAGCCAACTTTGCTAAACGACGGGCGATTTCAGTTTTACCTACGCCTGTAGGGCCAATCATTAAAATATTTTTTGGGGTCACTTCATGACGAAGCGCCGGTTCTAATTGCATACGGCGCCAGCGATTACGAAGAGCGACTGCAACCGAGCGTTTGGCATTTTGTTGGCCGATGATATGCGAGTCTAGTTCGTGAACAATTTCACGAGGTGTCATTTCAGACATAACGGTTCCTTATCTTTACGCTCGAATTAGTAGTCTAACTTTTCGATAGTTTTAAATTGGTTGGTGAATACACAAATGTCGCCTGCAATCGTCAGTGATTTTTCTGCGATTTCTTCGGCGCTTAACTCGGTATTTTGCAGTAATGCTAAAGCTGATGCATGGGCATAGTTTCCGCCAGAGCCAATTGCAATCAAATCATGTTCAGGTTCAACAACGTCGCCATTACCGGTAATAATTAATGATGATTCAGTGTCAGCCACTACCAGCATGGCTTCGAGTTTGCGCAGCATTTTGTCGGTGCGCCAATCTTTGGCCAATTCGACAGCAGACTTTAATAAATGGCCTTGATGCATTTCAAGCTTGGCTTCAAATCGCTCAAAAAGCGTAAATGCATCGGCAGTGCCGCCAGCAAAACCGGCTAAGACTTTATTGTGGTATAGGCGGCGCACTTTACGTGCATTACCTTTCATCACGGTATTGCCTAGAGACACTTGGCCATCACCAGCGATGACAACTTGATTATTGCGGCGTACGGATACGATAGTAGTCACGTTAAATCCTCTTTACTAATACATCAACGGGTGATTAGGGTGAATGCAATTGTTGATTGATAAAATGGATATGGGGACAAAATGACAGATATCAAGAGATACGTAATAAAAAGCCCTGTTCGAGTGGACAGGGCTAGGAGATTTATGCTTTATAACCGATCGCTAGCGTTAGTCCAACGACAAAAGTATGCAGCCATTTAAACCCGCTCGTTGCATTTTGTGGCGGTTATTTTCTGCATCGCGTTTGTTAGGATAAGGCCCTAATACCACGCGAAACCACAATCCGTTGCTTCCCTCACTGCGGCGCACTTGTGCCTCTACGCCTTGGAAGGCTATTCTGGCTTTCATTTCATTTGCTTGCGACTCTTTCCTAAATGATCCACATTGCATTTGATAGATACCGCTGGACACAACGCCTGACTGAGGCAAGTCTATTTCAACTTGTTTGTTTTCAAGCTCTTCCAGATAGCTCCACTCTTCCTGTGGCTTAGGTGGCAGTGCATTGGGATCTGTCTTGATGACTTTTTTAGGATCTTCTGCAGTCGAAGTTTGCACCGTTTTCGTTTTCGGTTGCTGAACGGGCTCGGTCACGACGGATGAGTCGGAGCTGCCATTAATGGACCATAAGAAATAGCCAAAACCGATGAGTAATGTGAGTATCACAAAAAAAGTCAAATAGGGAAAAGGGCCCTTAGGTGCTTTTTTTCGTTGTGGCGCGCGGGCTTTAGTGCCCGCACGAGGTTTGCGATTTGCGTAGTCACGACTCATAATTACATCCGCTCTAGGGTTTCAATGCCAAGTAGCGATAAGCCCGTTTTTAACGTTTTTGCGGTTAATTGTGAAAGTAATAAACGGCTCTGTTTTTCAGTCTCGGTTTCGGCAGCAAGCACAGGACAAGCTTCATAAAAACTCGAAAACTCGCTCGCAAGCTCATAAAGATAACCGCACAATACATGCGGTAAACCTTTGTCTGTCATGCGGGCTAATACTTCACCAAACTGCGCCAGTTTAGTGCCTAAGTCTTTTTCTTTTTGATGCTCAAGCACAATCTTAGCTTGGCTAAGATCAATATCTTCAGCACGCTTGAAAATACCGGCGACACGGGTGTAGGCATATAATAGATAAGGTGCGGTATTACCTTCAAAGCTGAGCATTTGCTCGAAACTGAAAATGTAATCACTGCTACGGTTTTTGGACAAATCTGCATATTTGACTGAGCTTATCCCCACTACGCGTGCAATTTCAGTCAGTGTGGCTTCATCCATATCTGGATTTTTGCTGCGAACCAGCTCAAGTGCGCGGACATCGGCTTCGTCAAGTAAATCAACTAATTTAACCACACCACCAGAACGGGTTTTAAAAGGGCGTCCATCTGCGCCATTCATGGTGCCAAAGCCCGTGTGCTCGAGTGACATTTCTGGGCGAACAAATTTGGCTAACTTAGCAAGACTAAACACTTGTTGAAAATGTAATGCTTGGCGTAAGTCGACAAAGTACAAGGCGCGATCGGCTTTTAGTACGTTTGAGCGATAACGCATGGCGGCAAGATCTGAGGTGGCATATAAATAACCCCCATCCGCTTTTTGGATAATAACAGGCAGAGGTTCACCCTCTTTGGTGCGAAAGGCTTCTTGGAATACCACTTTAGCGCCATTGCTTTCGACTAATAAACCTTGTGCATCAAGATCGTGAACCACTTGAGCTAAGTCTGCATTATAGGCACTTTCGCCGTGTACATCGGCACGGGTTAAGCTAACCCCTAAACGCTTATATACATCATGGCAGTGGCTTAATGATATGTCGTTAAACTCGCGCCATAATTTATTGCAGTATTCATCACCCGATTGAAGCGCGACGACCAGTTGGCGTGCCCGGGTGGCAAATTCGGTTGATTCATCAAAACGTACCTTGGCCGCACGATAAAAACTTTCTAAATCAGACAATTCCATTTTGGCTTGTTCGCCATTGGCTGCGCGTAACTCTTCCATTAACGCCAGTAGCATACCAAACTGGGTGCCCCAGTCGCCAACGTGGTTTTGGCGAATGACGTTATGACCTAAATACTCGAGTGCACGCACCACGCTGTCACCAATAATGGTAGAACGTAAGTGACCTACGTGCATTTCTTTGGCTAAGTTTGGCGATGAATAGTCAACAACGATGGTTTGCTTAGCCGGCAGTGTGATGCCTAAATGCGCATCATCCAATGCATTTTGCAGTTGGTTGGCGAGGGCATTATCATCAATGAAAAAGTTAATAAAACCTGGGCCAGCAATTTCCACTTTGGCCACATAAGATGATGCCGGCAAGGTGTCAATAATCAGTTGTGCTAATTCGCGAGGGTTCTTCTTAGCCACTTTGGTCAGCATCATTGCAAGGTTAGTCGCTAAGTCACCATGACTTTTATCTTTAGTGCGATCGACCTGAATGCGAGCTTGAAAATCAGCTGGCACAATTCCTTGTTGTTTGAAGGATTCGATGGTTTGTTCTAGTAAAGATTCAATATGTGATTTCATGGGCGTTTGCTTGCACTAATTCGTTAAATGAATGACATGACGGAACCGCATATTTTAGCCGTTTATGGGGTGTGATTGCTATCTGCTTTAACGGAAATATGGGTTTTTTTGTATTGAATACTAACCTAAGTGAAGTTTATGTCATATATAAGGTCGGTTAACTCGGTAATGTTGCTGTTTTATTACATCAAATCCTGCGGATCACGATCGATACTCCAACGACAACGCTTACTTTCAGGTATTTGTTCAATTTGGGCTAATACCCGTTCAAATTCAGTTTGTAAACGCTGCCTACTCTTGGCTTGCAGTATTAATTGGCGTCGATATTTGCCTGCTTTGCGATCAAGGGGGGCCGGAATTGGGCCAATGATTTCAAAGTCCTTATCTTGTGGTAATAGTTCACTGGTTCGGGCTAAAAAAGCATCAGCATCTTCTGCTAAATGCGCTTCTGCACGAATTAATACCATGTGCCATGCGGGTGGTAATAATGCTTGTTGGCGTTCTTTTAGCTGACTGCGAGCGAACTCACCATAACCGCGTTTCAATAAATCACGTAAAATGGGGTTATCACTTTGATGGGTTTGCAGTAGCACTTTGCCGGGTTTGTCTGCGCGGCCAGCACGGCCCGATACTTGAGTATATAGCTGGCCAAAACGTTCTGGTGCACGAAAGTCAGCACTGAATAATGCGCCGTCAACATCAAGTAAACCGACTAAGGTCACATCTGGGAAATGATGGCCTTTTGCGAGCATCTGCGTGCCGACCAGGATTTTATATTTTCCCATATAGATTCCCTGCAACTGCTGCTCTAGCGAGCCCTTTCTTCGCGTGGTGTCTCGGTCAATACGCACAACGGGGTGTTTGGGAAACAGTTTGATTAATTCTTGTTCTAGTTGTTCGGTGCCTAAGCCGTGACCCATTAGCATGGTGCTACCACATTGATGGCATTGACGTGGAATAGCGTATTGATTGCCGCAGTGATGACAACATATTTCATTTAAGCCTTGATGGACGGTAAAAAAGGCATCACAGCGATCGCATTCATGTAAGTGACCACATTCATGGCACAGCAAGGCGGGAGCAAATCCACGGCGGTTTAAAAACAGAAGCACCTGATTACCCGCGTCAAGGTGCATACGCATTTCATTAATCAATGATGTAGACATGCCGGCTTTTAGTGGCTGCGAAGTAATATCGACAATACCTTGCTTGACCTTTTGGGCCGCACCGGCGCGTTCGCTCAGTTCAAGGTGATGATAGCGTCCTGATAATGCATTTTGTAAGGTTTCTAACGATGGTGTCGCCGACCCCAAAACCACCTGGATATCTTCAAGGTGTCCGCGCATTACCGCTAAGTCACGGGCGTGATAGCGCACTCCTTCCTGTTGTTTAAAGCTACTATCATGCTCTTCATCCAGAATAATTAATCCAGGGTAGGCCATCGGCGTAAAGAGTGCTGAGCGAGTACCAATGATAATTGCCGCTTCGCCCACACGCGCTTGCCGCCAAGCCTCAAGTCGTTGATTATCGGTTAGTCCTGAGTGGATCACCGCAACATTGACTTCGAAACGGCGTTTAAAGCGATTAATGGTTTGCGGGGTTAAGCCGATTTCCGGAACAAGAATAAGTGCTTGTTTGCCTTGTTGTAAAATAGTCTCAAGCAAGGTTAGGTAGACTTCGGTTTTACCTGAGCCGGTAATCCCTTCTAATAAGGTGCAATGAAACCCTTGTTGTTGCGTTAGCACCGACACCGCGACGGCTTGTTGCTTGTTAAGCTTATGGGGTGATTCATTCATGACCAGCTGTTGACGCCAACTTAAATCATGGCTGAGCACTTTTTGCTGCCGTTCAATCCACTCTCTTTGTTCTAATGCCTTTAGCGCAGGTTTGCTTAATTGTTGGGTGATGAATTCATCGTGGCTAATTGAGTTGGCCAGCAATAACTCATACAGTTTTTTTTGTGCTGGGGCACGTTTTAATACGCTAGAATCAGCATTGCGTCCTTGTTGGCTTAAATGATATTCAATCACCGCCTGCGGTGCAGCGTTTAGGCCTTTTCGCAATGCAACCGGCAGCGCTTGGCTGAGCATTTGTCCTTGAGTGGTAAAGTAATACCGGGCGGCCCATAGGGTTAATTTATAGAGCGAATCAGGTAACAATGGGGCATCATCAAGTACTGCAGTGACAGATTTAATTTGTTGCGGTGCCAAGTCACAGCTATCATTAATAGCGGTAATTAGGCCGATGAGTTGTTGAGGGCCAAAAGGGACTTTAACTCTAAGACCTATTTGCAATCCCGCTTGATGTTGCTCTTTTACGCGATAACTAAAGTTTCTGCGCAAGGGGACGGGTAAGGCGACTTCAACAAACACGGGCATAAGACTTCATCATTTTTCAATTGTATAGTGGATTGTTGATCAGTTTACCTCTAAGTGTCATCAAAGAGATAGGGCAACATATATGCGTAAAGGACTTATTGAGGTCGGTATCATAGTCTTTGGATTATTAGGTAATATTGCTGCAGTAACGGCTCAAGTGGATCATGTCAGTATCAATAGTCGTCAATTTGAATTGAATAAAGTAGCCAGATTAAGAGTCAATATGGTGGCTCAAAATGATGATGTGTCGCGGCTAAGCTTTTATATTCGTCAGTTAGATGATGGTAACGTTCAGCAGCAGAAGTTAACGGTACAAGGGATTAATCACTTCTTATTTCAGCTTAGTGGCACTGACGTTGTCAGTGATCCAAATGCGCAGTTAATGATTACTCAAGACACTGCGGCAGGAGTGGCGACGTTAGCGATAATGGCCGTTTTTGATGCACCGTATTCGGTTAATAGTGCAACCTTAGTCTCTAATCTTGATAATCAGCAAACATCACCAGTTGCGACCCCCCCCGTTATGAGAGCCTCCAAAACTCGGCAAGTTGACCATCGCTTGGCTCAAGAGCCATCACTACCAGCACCATCAAGCGTTAAATCAGCTCAACAGGTGAGATGTTTGATTGAACGGGATAATAGTGACACATTATGGCGAATCGCTAACCGTTATAAAGAACAATGGCATACGAGTGTTTATGGTGCGATGCTAGCTATTTTTGAGACTAATTTACTGGCTTTTTCCAAGCAAAAAATTCACTTATTAGTGAAAGATGTTCCATTGAATTGCCCATCAACTGCTATTTTAGCGGAATACAATAATAAAGCATTCGACAAGAAAGTCTTTGAGATGATTGAAGCGAAACATGGCGAGAAATAAGTTTTCTGACCATAAAGAGTGATAATCAGCATCACCCATCGAGTATTTACTCTTGTTTGTCAGTAATGGGTTGCAGCTGATTATGTTAATTTATATAGTTGTCCGTATTAAGACTTGTGATTTCGATCGGTCTTAAGGTTAAAAAGTAAACAATAATAATAAATTACAACCAGATAAGCTTAGTGTAAGAACATTATTAGTCAGTGCTGTTAGTCAGCGAAGTAGTGTATAAGGACATTAAATATCATGGTTTTACAGCGTAATTTTGCGCTGTGTTGAAGCGATTTATAATCAAAAGGATTGATTTAATGAGAAGCTTTAAGGTGCTAGCAATATTAGCATTACTGGCTGTTGATAGTATTTCAACGGTTATTGCACAAGTCAGTCATATCAGTATTGATACCATTCCATTTGAAAGTGGACAATCTCCTAACCTAACCGTGCAAATCATAACCGATCAACATGATTTATCGCGGCTGACTTTTTATTTACGTCAAATTTATCAAAATAATATAGTGTTAGAAAAGCTTACTGTAGAACGACGCGATGGTGATGTATTTGTGTTAAACGGTGCTGAAAAAATACACGATCCGGATGCGGCACTTATTGTATCTGAATACCGTAATGCTAAATGGCTGCAATATTCGCCGGTATCTATATTCTCTCAAGCTATTGTTCAGGATCAGTACCAGCCAGTTGCCATAAAAACAATGAAGTCTCCTTCGGCATTGCCGACATCGATACCTAAGTCAATAAATACCAAGGCCATCGCATCACCTCAAGACGCGCCAATGCAAAAGAGAGTGGATCAATGTCAGATCACTTTGTTAGCAGATGATACCTTATGGGAAATTGCTGTGCGTTATCGCAAGCAATGGAATTCAAACCTCTATGGCGCAATGCTTGCCCTTTATCAAACTAATCCATCAGCATTTCATCAAAATAATATTAGCCAACTGCGATTAGGAAACTCATTACGCTGCCCATCAGTGGAGACGCTTTCGCACTATCAAGATATCGCAGTAGATAAAGTGACATTTGATAGTTTAGTGGCTACTCAAGGTGGTCAGTCTCAAGTGGTACCAACGCCGGTGTTACCCGTTAGTACATCGATTGTCGCGACTCAGCCGGTATCAACAAATGGCTCAATCAATTCAATCGACAGTAAAACATCTGAAAGTAATCAACAATTAGCGATTATTGATAAAACGCAAATAGTGCCTCAGCCAACACCCGTCAATAAAGTAGCCAAGACATCAGCCCCTGCAAAAAAAGACATGCAGACCGATGGGCAGGATAAAATCTGTGTAATTGATAAATCTCCACAAGATACGTTATGGCGTGTTGCCGATCGTTACTATCGACAATGGCAAATCAGTGTCTTCGGGGCAATGCTGGCGATTTATGATGCAAATCCGAATGCGTTTGCAGATGATAAAATTTACTTACTGATGGCAGATAGCCGTTTAAAATGTCCCTCTAGGGTGATATTGAACCAATATCAAAATTCGTCGGAGGCCCAAGTTACCTACGAGGCTCTAGCACGCAGGTATAGGTAGTCATAGTATCGTTTAGAAATTCTACTTGTTTGTGTACATGAGACACTGTATTATCTTGCGCCTAAAACATATTGTTATTAACTGCATGTGGTGCTCAACTTCGGGTTGGGAGAGCGACATGGCCTTCAATTTAAGGTAACCCCAAATGAAAACAGGTATCCACCCAAATTACGCTGAAATTACTGCAACTTGTAGTTGTGGTAACATCATCAAAGTGAACTCAACTGCAGGTAAAAACCTACACTTGGACGTATGTGGTGCATGTCACCCATTCTACACTGGTACTCAGAAAGTTGTTGATACTGGCGGACGTATTGATAAGTTCAACAAGCGTTTTGGTATGCTTGGCAAAAAATAATTGCATTGCAATTATTTTTAATAAGGCGCCTTTGGCGCCTTTTTTATTGCTTATCGTTAACCAATCCCATCTCTTAACTCGAGTTGAGGATAAATAACCTCAATTCTGGCGAATAAACGGTTATCAACCAGCCCTTTGTTACGCTCTACGTGTTGTATCGACTTACCATAGGCCAGTTATTGCCGCGTCAATACGCCTTGTTAGCAAAACAAATGCAAGTTTGATATTGCAGACTTGAAATAAACCTATTTTTTACACGTTACTCCATCTCTTATCCCGAATTGAGGTTAACCAGTATTGTGCTGAGGCGAAAACTAATTTTTTAGTGACAAACAATATAAAAAAAATAAAGGCTACTTTATTGTTATTTAGACAAAATAAACTGCAAATATCAACCTCTATATCCGATTGTTATGGTAAATCTTGTTATTTTCCTACATTTTTAACTTATTGATTTATATATATTCATATTCGAAGAGTTAGATTAATAAAACATACCCTCTGTTTTGGCCCACAACACCTCCTATGATTAAGTTTTTGATTTATATCGTCCTTGTATTAGCGTATTGTGATTAAAATTTTCGATGGTTAGCAAGCTCACTGTAAGTGTGTACTGCGGATCATACTTTCCTTCATAGATAGCGCATTTCAGGATGTATAAAATGTCAGATATTCGTCAACAAGCCCTCGATTATCATGAATTCCCCATACCAGGTAAAACAGCTGTTTGCCTGACAAAACCCGCTCAATCGAGCCACGATCTTGCTTTGGCATATAGTCCTGGCGTGGCAGAGCCGGTTAGAGAGATCGCATCGAATCCTGAAAATGCCTATCGATATACTAATAAAGGCAACACTGTCGCGGTGATCACCAACGGGACCGCTATTTTAGGACTGGGTAATTTAGGTCCATTAGCTTCAAAACCTGTTATGGAAGGCAAATCTCTGCTCTTTAAACGTTTTGCTAATATTGACTCGATTGATATTGAAGTGAAACACCGCACCACTGAAGATTTTATCAATACCGTCGAGTCTATTGCCGATACTTTTGGTGGGATTAACTTAGAAGACATTAAGGCGCCAGAATGCTTTGAAATTGAACGCGAGCTTATTAAGCGTTGTAATATTCCGGTGTTTCATGACGATCAACATGGCACTGCAATTGTCACGGCTGCCGGCATGTTAAACGCGCTCGAAATTCAGGGTAAAAAAATTGATGATGCAGTATTTGTCTGTTTAGGTGCTGGTGCAGCTGCGATTGCGTGTATGACCATGATAGTAAAATGTGGTGCATTACGAGAAAATGTCTACATGCTCGACAGACAAGGCGTTATCCATACTCGTCGTGACGATATCAATGAATACAAAGCATTATTTGCTAACAATACTGACAAACGCACCTTGCAAGATGTGATGAAGGATGCCGATGTATTTTTAGGATTGTCAGGCGCGAACCTTTTGGCTGCTGATGATATCGCCTTAATGGCACCAAACCCGGTTATTTTTGCTTGTTCAAATCCTGATCCAGAAATTAAACCTGAATTAGCCCATAGCATCCGTAAAGACTTAATTATGGGTACGGGTCGTAGTGACTATCCAAATCAAGTAAACAATGTATTGTGCTTCCCGTTTATTTTTCGAGGCGCGCTCGATGTCCGCGCGGCTGTGATTAACGACGAAATGAAGCTGGCTGCAGTGTATGCTATTGCTAACCTCGCCAAGGAGCCTGTCCCTGCTGAGGTATTAGCCGCTTATCCAAACGTGTCATCATTGAGTTTTGGTTCACAATATGTGTTGCCTAAACCAATGGACCCAAGATTACTGCCGCTAGTTGCTCGAGCAGTATCACAAGCGGCAATCGATTCTGGGGTGGCTAAAATCATCACCTTGCCGACTGAATATCAGGTATAGACAGTTAGCTATAAATAATCAGCGATAGATGATCTGCTATAAGTCATCGCATGATGGTAAAAAAATATCGTTAATTAAAGGGGCTTTTGCCCCTTTTTATTGGCTATTGCAAAAGCATGATTAAAAACGAATAGTGAACTTGCCGAGCACAATCGTTATACTGGACAAAATTTGAGTTATTAATAAAATAAATAAATCCAGCAGGATAGCGGATAAATGAAACTCACCAAGATCCTTACCAAAAAACTGACCAGCTTTTGGCTGCTTTCATTAGTCGCAGTGGCTTTTGTGTTTTTACTGTGTGCGGTGATGGGCTTTACTCAATTAACCTACACTTTTCAGCAACAGAAAGTCGCTGAATTAGAAACCATGTTAGCTGCTGACTATCAACAACATGGCAATAATCAATTTTCTACTTGGTTACCCCCTTTGCTAACGGCTTATAACGCGGTTGATTTTTCTCTGTCGCAAGGCAGCCAATTAGTTTATCAATTTCATCGCAGTAAAGCCGACACGCCCAGCAGTAGTTTGACCCTATATCAGACCCAGTTAAGTCATGGAAAATTATCGATGACGATAACCTTACCTCCACCATTTTCTTTACATGATCTTGGCTGGCATGAGCTGATTATGCTCGTCATTGGTTTTATCAGCATAGGTATTTTTGTGCGTTTTGGTTATGGTTGGTATTCCAGAGAGTTAGATGGGATTGAACAACTCGCTCTGCGCAGTAAGCTCATTTTAGACGGTCACTTAAAGCAAGCTGCCGATATGCCGACTAATGGTAAGCCAAGGATGATAAACCGTGCGATCAGTCAATTGCTTGCCGAGCTCGATGATGCCCGCAAAGAACGTGGCCGCTTAGATCAATTTATTCGTAAAGATACTTTCCTTGATAAACAAACTCAGATTGGCAACCCGATATTCTTTCAAAACCGTCTTGATGGATTGAGCCATAATCAAAAAATGATTGTTCATGGCGTACTGATGTTGATTGAGTTTGATGATGTTGATTTAGTCGAAGACCAATACGGTGAGAGCGGTGTGAAGACCATGCTTTCATTAACAACCCAAGCCATTACTGCTGCATTAGTCCAATATGAGGACAGTATTTTTGCGCGGCGTAGTTACTCACAATTAGCCATAGTCGTACCACAATTATCCCAGGTAGAAGCGGATCAGTTAGCCCAGCGAATACTCAAAATCTGCCTTGCATTACCTTTTTCTGGCATAGGTAATCCTGATAATTTTCTACATTTAGGCTGTGCGTTTTTTAAAATTGCAGATTTACAAGTTCAACTTGTTGAAGAAGCAGAGATGGCACTTCGAGCAGCACAATTACAACGGGTTAATAACTGGTTTATGTACGACAAAGGCGCGTTAGATGAACAAATTGCTAAAGGTTCTGTGCGTTGGCGTAGTTTCATTGAAAATGCACTGGTTTCAAAACGATTTTTTACCTTACAGCAAGTTATTGTCGATAGCGATAATCAGATTTTACATTATGAAATATTCAGTCGTGCTCGTGATTTACACGGTAATGATGTGCGCGCAACACTGTTTATTCCGATGGCCAATAAATGTGGATTGATGCCACAGATTGAACGCCAAATGTTGGAACAAGTACTCTTCAGGTTAATGTCCGAAAATACATCAACCTACAGTATCAACTTAAGTCTATATAGTTTGACCAGCAGAGCGTTTGTTCGTTGGTTACAATCGACGTTATTGGAACATCGCCCTTTAGCGGCACGACTTATTTTTGAAGTGTCGGAAGACATCATTGTTAAAAACCAGAAAAATACTTCACTGCTTAAAACGCTCGATATGTTAAGAAAAATGGGCGCTAAATTAGCGGTAGATCATGTTGGCCAATATGTTGTGGGGACTCACTATATTCAGGAGTACCACTTTGATTTAGTGAAATTACATCGTTCGATCGTGCGACGAGTACATCAACGTTCAGAAAACCAATTGTTTATACGCAGTCTAATTGGTGGCCTTTATCGCGCCGAAGTGAAAGTTATTGCTGAAGGTGTTGAATGTTTCGAAGAATGGCAAACGTTAAAAATTCTAGGCGTGAGTGCTGCTCAGGGAGAGTTTTTGGGGCAAAGATCTGAAGTTTAAGTATTATAGTGCTATGTTTGCGGTAATTCATTCACGTTAGATCTTGTTTATCAATAGATTGCACCTTATTGTAAGTAGATATGTGGCATATTTATGATGATTTATAGCATTAACGCAATAATAACAAACTGTAATCGTGATAAAATTGCCCGGTAATACTAGAAAACACCATATATCTTAATCGAATTGTATCGATGTTACGTGTTGTTGTATTAGATTTATAATGTCGTTTTTGGATGTTGTACCTCTGCTCAGTAATCTTAACTAACTAATTAATATGTTAGTGAATATGGACTACCCAATGGACAATGGTTTTTTGAGTAAACTAGCTTTTTGGCAGACATCGCAATTGATGGGTAATGTAGGCGTATTTATCACTGGTAATTCGCTGTGGGTGTGTCATCCCCAACAAGGTCAAATCGCGCCAGTTATCAATCAAATTTTAGTACAAAAAAACAATTTGCTTCAAGCCTTTGAAACACTAAAGAGCCAGTTTGGCCGAGTTCGGGTGCAATTAGTACTGTCGCAGCAGTATTATCAATTATTACAAGCTGACAAACCCAATGTCGAACCTGGCGAAGTGACTCAGGCGTTGATCTGGTCTGTTAAAGATATGGTGTCAGAGCCTGTCACTAATATTTATCTGGATTATTTTGAGTCCAGTCTTATCTCCAGTTCAAAAGTGAATGTGGTGGTTAGTAGCCGTCAGTTTTTAACTCAAGTGGCAAGTGCTTGTGATGCTAACGGATTAGATGTTGCCGGGATAAGCATTGAAGAATTCGCATTAAGCCATCTATTAACCCACGATAATATGGCACATATGTTGGTAGCCCACTTGCCACAACAAGAGTTGTTGTTGTTGGTTGTTAAAGCGGGTGAAGTGTTAATGCAACGTCGAGTGAGAGGGTTTAATCAGCTTAACAAAGCGACTTTAGAAGAGTTAAAGCTGGGCTTAGCCGATAATCTCAGTTTAGAAATTCAACGGTCTATGGACTATTTTGAAAGCCAATTACGTCAAGCTCCAGTGGGATCGATTAGTATCTTGGCTGAAGGTGATAGTTCATCATTAGCCAATCTTGTCGGCGCTAACTTTAATCAAAAAGTGGTTGCCGTGACTCACGATGGCGTACCGAGTTTACTTGCTCAGTTAGCGTTGCAGGAATTAGCTCGAGGTGAAGCGTGATAAAAACCGCCGTTAATTTATATTCCACAGATTTGTTGCCGAAAAAACAAAGACTGACCTTTATAAGGCTGATGCTTGCATTGGCCTTTCTGTGCGGATGCAGCGCGGTACTTTATGCAGTAGGACTGTGGCATGCCGATGAGTTGCAAACCCTAAACCAGCAGGCAAGCACTGAGAAAAATAGTTTAAAAAACCAGAAAAGTCAGCTTGAACAACAAATTGCTGCCCGTAAGCCCAATGGGGACTTAGTGGCAAAGGTTGAGCTTGAACAGCAGCGTTTAGATCTAAAAAAACTGTTAAAAGATGAGCTTAGCCAACGCAATACTCTGATTAGCCAAGGTTACTCGCCAATGCTGACTGACTTGGCCGCCGTGGCGGATAGCAGTGTGTGGTTGAGTCATATCACCATTGAACAGCAAAAAAACGATGCTCAACGCATTGAGTTTGAAGGTTACGGTCGTCATCCGCAAAGTATTCCATTATGGATAGATAAACTCAAAACCACTTCAACATTAAAGGGTTATGCGTTTTCAGCAATGACGATGGATCGCGGCGAAGCACAACCGTTGGCGTTTAAATTAATAAGCCAACCCATTGCTAAGGAGTCAGCACAATGAAGCAGCAATGGCTGGTGTGGTCGTCAAAATTTGATGCGTTAAGCCCTCGAGAGCGGATATTGATTACGTTTGCTCTGCTAGTTCTGGCAGGGATGTTGCTGTTTATGCCATTAGAATCGCAATGGAAACAGCACCAAAGCTTACAAAATCAGCTTAAGGGGCTAGAACAAGAAAATTCGATTTCCTTACAGCAAGTGGCACTCTATGAAGAGCGTTTACAACTTGACCCTAATAAAGATTATCAGCAACGGTTACAAATCATTACCGAGCAGATGCAATTGATTGATGCCGATCTCACCGATCAAATGGTTGATATGGTTCCTGCGGATTACATGCCAACAGTATTAGCCAACTTGTTGGGTAATGTGAAAGGCGTGACATTAATCTCGTTTGCCTCCATTGCACCCAAAGCCTTACTGCAAGTGGGTGATGGCAGTAAAGTTAACCTTTACAGTCATGGTATTAAGCTGATGTTACAAGGCGATTATTTTTCTATTTTAGCGTTTATTAAAGCCGTTGAAACGATGCCAGATAAATTGTATTGGAAGCGTTTAGATTACCGTGTTGAATCTCATCCCGAAGCGTTAGTTGAATTAGAACTTTACACACTGAGTGTGAATAAGGACTTTATCAGTGTTGCGAAACAAGATTAATCCCATGGCGTATGCATCCTGCCTAATGATGCTGTTAGTGTTTGCTGCAAACGCACAGACATTACGTGATCCAACCTTACCGGGTCAGGGCTTTATTGCCGTTAAGGCCAAAGCCGATAACCCATCTTTGGTGTTAAACAGTATTGTTAACGGCCAACATAGCTATGCGGTCATTAATAATATTATTCTTTCGGTGGGTGACGCAATTAGCGGCAGTGGATTACGTGTATCAAAGATTAGCCAAGACTATGTCACCTTGTCAGATGGAAGAAAACTTCAGCTATTTCAGTCGATAACAGAGCGGTAGGATAAGAATAAAAATGAATGTAATTAAATATGTTACTCCTCTGATGTCGCTGTGCCTAGTTGCTTGCCAAACGACAGATAGACCCGATCCACAAACCGCAAAAGCGGCTTTGAATGAGTCAAGGCAACAAGCTGAGACCCGTCAAGCCACTGTGCCACCACCAGCGGTTATGCCAGAAGATGTTCAACGTGAGCTTAATGGTAATAATGTGTTGAGCTCATCAGCAAGGGCCTTACCTGCAGAGCGTCGTTTTGATGTGTCAGCAAATGACGTTGATGCGAGAGTGTTCTTTCCAAGCTTAGTCAAAGACACGCCCTTAAGTGTTGCGGTACATCCTGATGTGCAAGGTAACATTTCGTTATCATTAAAAGCGGTCACCTTGGCAGAAACCATTCAGGTTGTTGAAGACATTTACGGTTACCAAGTTAAGCGCGAAGGTCGTATTTTACGGGTTTACCCGTCGGGTATGAGAACCGAAACGTTCCCATTAAATTATATCTATATGCAACGAGAAGGTTTGTCATTAACTTCGGTGAGCTCTGGTCGTATTTCCGATCAAAATAGTAACTCAAACAGCAGTGGTAATAGCAGTTCGAGCAGCAACAGTAGTTCGAGTAACAGTAACAATAGTAGCAATGGTAATGCCAACAGCAGTGACAATACCAATGGTACGTTTATTCGTTCAACGACCAAGACGGATTTTTGGGGTGAGTTAGAAGCCACCTTAATGTCAATTATGGGTGAAACCGGTGGCGGGCGACAAGTGGTGGTGACACCTCAAGCAGGGCTGGTAACCGTTCGGGCTTTCCCTGATGAATTACGTCAAATTCGTAGCTTCTTACAAATAGCAGAAAGCCATTTACAGCGCCAAGTGATTTTAGAAGCAAAAATTATAGAAGTAACCTTATCTGATGGTTACCAGCAAGGGATCCAGTGGGAGAATGTTTTAGGCCATGCCGGCAATACCAACATTGATTTCAGTACCTCAGCAGGACAAGGTTTAAGTAATGCCATTACATCTGCCATTGGCGGTGTCACCTCGATTAATTTCACCGGAAGCGATTTTAGTAGCATTATTAGTTTGCTGGATACTCAAGGTGATGTAGATGTGCTTTCAAGTCCTCGTGTTACGGCTTCTAATAACCAAAAAGCGGTTATTAAAGTGGGTAATGACGAATACTTTGTCACTGATGTGTCATCAACGACAGTGGCTGGCACCACTCCAGTGACGACGCCACAGGTTGAACTAACGCCATTTTTCTCCGGCATTGCCTTAGATGTAACGCCTCAGATTGACGAAGATGGCAATGTAATATTGCATGTTCATCCTTCCGTGATAGATGTGAAAGAACAAACTAAAGAGATAAAAATCAGTGATTCAACCTTAGAGTTACCGTTAGCGCAAAGTGAGATCCGTGAGTCGGATACGGTTATCCGCGCCGCTTCTGGCGATGTCGTGGTGATTGGTGGATTAATGAAGAGCGAAAACATTGAAACCGTGTCAAAAGTACCGTTATTGGGTGATATTCCTTTTCTGGGCGAAGCTTTCACCAGCCGCACTAAATCTAAAAAGAAAACCGAATTGATTATTATGTTGAAACCAACGGTTGTCGGTGGTGATACATGGAAGGATGAGTTAAAGCGCTCACAAGATTTAATAGAGCGTTGGTATCCTTCTAAGTAGTGGCGGTTGGTGATTGATAGATAAGTTGCCGTAGGCGGTTGATAAGTGTGGCGGTTGAAATTGATAAGGGATAGCCAGTAATTATGTATTTGCAGCACTTTGGCTTAAGTCAGTTGCCCTTTACGCTTACCCCAAATACGGGTTTCTTTTTTGGCTTGTCGCCGCATGTGGAAGCCTTACAAGTACTCCAAACCGCATTGCAGACAGGTGAAGGTTTTATCAAGGTCACTGGTGAAGTGGGCACAGGTAAAACCTTGGTTTGTCGTAAGCTGATAAATGATTTACCGGCTCAATACCATTGCGCTTACTTACCTAATCCCTATTTAACCCCTAAAGAATTACGCTGGGCTGTGGCGGGTGAACTTGGCTTGGCATTACCGAACAAATTAGATCAGCAACAGCTAACAAGGCTAATCCATGAGCGTTTGTTAGCGTTAAATCACCAAGGCTTTCACGTAGTGTTAGTGTTGGACGAAGCACAATCATTACCTGATGACAGTATTGAAGCGTTACGCTTATTTACTAACTTAGAAACCGAAAGTCGCAAGTTGCTGCAAGTCGTGCTGTTTGGTCAACCAGAATTAGACGAACGTTTGGCGCAAGCTAAATTTAGACAATTAAGACAACGTATTACCTTTAGCTACGATCTGCGTCCGTTAACATGGGATGAAATACAAGCTTATATTCATCACCGACTTGCTGTTGCGGGTTATCAAGGGCCGGAATTGTTTAGTACCGTCGATATTAAGCGTATTGCCAAAGCCGCTCGAGGCATCCCGCGTTTAGTGAATATATTGGCGCATAAGAGTTTATTGCTGTGTTATGGCCAAGGTGAAAAAAAGGTACTGTCGCGGCATTGTCTCGCGGCAATAATGGATACCGAAGATGTTAATTTACAACACAAAGTAACGTTCTCTCGTGTCAGTATGCTGCTCATTATATTGTTTGGGGTATTGCTGTTGTTTATCGGATTGAATGGCCCAAATTGTTGTGGTGAATGGATGACACAAATAAGCGAAATTAAATGAGTGTGATTATCAAAATGCTCAAAGATTTAGAGCAGGGTCAGCAGCCCGGAATAGACAACCCATCGGCACCACCGGTGGGAGAATTCGTGCGTCCTGAAATTCAGTATCAATCCGTCGCTAAATCTCGCTCAGCATCTATTGGTCTTTTTATTGTTGCGGCACTATTGATCCCCACGTTGTGGTTTGGTGTGTCGATGTACCGCCAAGCCAATATTCAAATGGTCAGTGAGCCAGTCGCTGTCAGCGCTTCTGCGAGTAAAGAAACCCAATCATTGCTGAGTCAGCCACAAGATAATGATGGTGTTGCTACTGAGTCGCCTAAGTTGTTAGTTGTAAGCTCAACAGCGACATCGATTCAAGCTCCTATTGAAGCATCAACTCAGGCGAACACTGTCGCAATAACTCAAGACAGTACTCAAGTCAGTCAGACAACGGATACCTCAGCAGTGGGCACTGCATTAGAGACTCATCAAAGCATTGACATGACAGCACCTGAAACGCCACAAACTAGGGGGCAAGTCGCTGAAACAGTCAAAACACCCGCGCAAATAGCGGCAGCCTTAGTCACAGAAATAGTCACAGAAACAGTCACAGATAAGCCCAGTGTTTTAGGCTCGAATAAGACAGCCCTAAATAACATCGGAACAAATCAGACTGTATCGAATAACGCGGTATCAAGTAAGACTATATCGAATAACACTACATCGAATAAGATTGCACCTAATAACAGTGCATCTAATAACATTGCCCCCACGCAAGCCTTAACCACAGCGCCATCGTCTGGTTTGCCTGCACAAGCTCCAATTGTGATACAAAAGCCGGTGGAAATGACGGTTAAAGAAGTGGTTCTCACTAAGACGCAAATGGCGCAATTGCAATATCAAAAAGCGATGAATGCAGAGCAAGCGCAGCGCCTTGATGATGCAGCAGGTTACTATTTAGAAGCGATTATTTTACAGCCGAGTTTACATAAAGCCCGTAAGCAATTGGCCAAAATTTATTATGTGCAAAGTAATCTTACGGCGGCAATGCTATTACTCGAAAGTGGAGTCAGTTTATTTCCGCAGCAATGGGAGTTTTATGTGATTCTGTCGCAAATTCAAACTCAAATGAAGGCTTATGATGCCGCATTGTCGACAGTGGCCATGATCCCCGATAACTCTTTATGGGCTCGTGATAAATGGATAGCCCAAACCGATTTAGCCCAAAAATCGAAAAATTTTGCTTTAGCCGAGGCTGCTTATCGTCACTTATTGTTATCCGAATCGACTAAACCTCGCTGGTGGATGGGCTTAGGTTATTCACTCGATTCGCAGAAAAAATATCCCCAAGCCGCTCAAGCTTACCGATCAGCATTAAGCTATGAAGGATTATCAACTTCAGCCATGACATTTATTGAAAAGCGTTTAGATCAGTTAGGAGCAAACCGATGAAGCCTAAGTTAAAGATGCGGTTAGGAGATCTTCTTGTTCAAGAGCTGATTATCACCGACGAGCAATTACAGCAAGCATTAACAGAGCAACGTAGCTCAGGTAAAAAGCTGGGTCGGACATTAATTGATTTGAACTGTATCACTGAAGATCAGTTACTTAAGTTTTTATCTCAGCAGCTTAATTTACCGTACCTTGATATTAGTCGTCGTCCGATTGCCGCCGAAGTGGTCAATATTCTCCCCGAAGTACAAGCGCGGCGTTTTCGTGCTTTAGTGGTGGAGAGTCACTCTGACCATGTGTTAGTTGCCATGAGTGATCCTGCTGATTTGCAGGCTATCGACAACATTGAAGTATTAGTTGCCCCTAAGCAGTTAATGATCGCGGTGGCGCCAGAACAACAATTACTCGATGCGTTTGACAACCTTTACCGCCGTACCGATCAAATTGCAGCGATTGCCGGTAAGCTTGATGAAGAATATGCCGCTGATGACATGTTCGATTTGGCTAATTTAACGCAAAGCGACAGTGATAACGAAACCACAGTGGTGAAGTTATTACAGTCTATTTTTGAGGATGCGGTTCAAATGCGTGCCTCAGATATTCACATTGAACCCGGCGATAAAGTCTTGCGGATCCGCCAGCGTATTGATGGTCAATTGCATGAAAACATTCTCAGTGAAGTCAATATTGCCTCGGCCCTGGTATTACGGCTTAAAT
The DNA here is from genome assembly GCF_040309905.1 of Shewanella sp. CAL98-MNA-CIBAN-0140. Classification (NCBI taxonomy): domain Bacteria; kingdom Pseudomonadati; phylum Pseudomonadota; class Gammaproteobacteria; order Alteromonadales; family Shewanellaceae; genus Shewanella; species Shewanella sp. CAL98-MNA-CIBAN-0140. Next base: position 215,595 of record NZ_JBEOPI010000002.1, on the reverse strand, counting down.
TGATGGCGGGATTGGATATTTCAGAAAAGCGTATGCCACAAGATGGCCGTTTTCATATGGAAATAAAAGGTCATCAAATCGACGTGCGGATGTCGACCATGCCGATTTATCATGGCGAATCTGTGGTGATGCGTTTATTAGATCAAACCACCGGCCTGCGCACCTTAGATGAAACCGGTATGCCAGCGAATATTGTGGCGCGTATTCGTAAACAGATTAAACGTCCTCACGGTATGTTGTTAGTTACTGGGCCAACGGGTAGCGGTAAAACGACCACCTTGTACGGTATTTTAAGTGAGCTTAACACTGCAGATAAAAAGATTATCACCGTAGAAGATCCGATTGAATATCAATTACCGCGAATTAACCAAGTCCAGGTTAATCATAAGATTGGTTTAGACTTTTCTAACGTGTTGCGTACCACGCTTCGTCAAGATCCCGACATCATCATGGTGGGAGAAATGCGTGACCAAGAAACCGTGGAAATTGGTTTACGAGGTGCATTAACCGGTCACTTCGTGTTATCGACGTTACATACTAATGATGCTGTTACCAGCGCGTTGCGATTACTCGATATGGGCGCGGCAAGTTATTTGGTTGCCAGTGCGCTGCGGGTCATTATCGCTCAGCGTCTGGTTCGACGTGTTTGCCATAATTGTGCGGTAGATTATCAGCCCACAGCGGCTGAACGTAGCTGGCTTAACAGTGTGACTAAAAGAGATATTAGCAGCGCCACGTTTAAAGTGGGCAGCGGTTGTCAAACCTGTAACGGCTCAGGCTATCGCGGCCGGATTGGTATTTTTGAAATACTCGAACTCGATGAGAACATGATAGATGCCATGCGCACCGGTAATCCGCAAGATTTCGCTCGTGCAGCCCTGCGCAGTCCTAACTTTATCCCACTGGCACATTCCGCGATGGAGTATTTATTCTTAGGCACGACCACACTCGAAGAGGTGTCAAAACTGGTTGAAGATGTCAGTGAATCGAAAGTGGCCTTGTCGGAAGATTTGATTAGCCAACAAGATATTGGATTGTAATAATGCCAACATATCAATATCGAGGACGTAATTCACAAGGGCAGGCTGTTAGTTCACAGCTTGAGTCTGCCAATGAAAGCGCGGCGGCCGATGCGTTGCTTTCTCGTGGGATTATTCCACTAGAATTACATGAAGTGAAAACCAAGCAACCTTTCTCAATGAGCTTGTTTCAAAGCAAAGTGTCGCTGGAAGAATTGCAAATATTTAGTCGGCAAATGTATTCACTGACCCGTTCAGGTATTCCCATTTTAAGGGCGATTGCGGGCTTATCAGAAACCACTCATTCTGATCGGATGAAACAAGCCTTAGATGATATTTCACAACAGCTCACTTCGGGTCGACCGTTATCTTCGGCGATGAATCAACATCCGGAGATATTCGATTCGTTGTTTGTGTCGATGATCCATGTGGGTGAAAATACCGGTAAGTTGGAAGATGCCTTTATCCAGTTGTCAGGTTATATCGAGCGAGAACAAGAAACTCGCCGGCGGATTAAAGCGGCAATGCGTTATCCCATGTTTGTATTGATCGCCATTACCATTGCGATGGTTATTTTGAATATTATGGTTATCCCTAAGTTTGCCGATATGTTCTCTCGTTTTGGTGCAGAACTACCATGGGCGACAAAAATATTAATTGGCGCCTCTAGCCTGTTTGTTAATTTCTGGCCCCACATGATAGTGCTATTGATTGGCGTTGTAGTGGGTATTCGATATTGGCATCATAGTGCAAAAGGTGAAAAACAGTGGGACTTATGGAAGCTGCATATTCCTGTTATAGGCTCCATTATTGAGCGTTCAACCTTGTCGCGCTATTGTCGCAGTTTTTCGATGATGATCAGTGCGGGTGTTCCCATGACCCAAGCATTAAGTTTGGTGGCGGATGCAGTGGATAATGCCTATATGCATGACCAGATTGTCGGCATGCGCCATGGTATTGAATCGGGAGAATCAATGCTAAGGGTATCCAATAGCAGTCAGCTGTTTACGCCGTTAGTACTGCAAATGGTGGCCGTGGGTGAAGAGACGGGCCAAATCGATCAGCTATTAAATGATGCCGCTGATTTTTATGAAGCCGAAGTCGATTACGATTTAAAAAATCTGACGGCAAAACTCGAACCTATTTTAATCGGCTTTGTTGCTGGCATTGTATTGATACTGGCACTGGGCATTTATCTTCCTATGTGGGATATGCTTAATGTGGTCAAAGGCGGTTAACGCATAATGCACATTATTGATGGGATAGCGGTATGCTGAGCCAGCAAAAAGCGGATCATGAACTGCTTAGCATTTATGGCAGGGTCATTGCTATTGTGGTGTTGTTAGTGTTGCTGGCTATTTTCGGTATACGTTATCTCAATACCGCGTCAAATATAGGTGGACGGGGTCTAGAGCTTGAACAAAATCGTTTTTTGAATGTGTTAGCTATGGTGCGCAGTCAATGGTTAGCTTCTGGTCGGCCGGATAAAATGCAGTTGTCATGGCATAATCTGGCATCAAATGTGCTTACCTCACAGAGCAATAAGACAGCGTCAAAAAACGGTCGAACCAACACCGACGAGATTAACGACGATGCTGATCTCGTTGGCACCAATAATTGGATTTCTTTATCTGATCAAGGTTGGCCAATCATTGATACGAATGATGTTCAAGGTTGCGAGCGACTATGGGGCCAATTACTGGCCACTAATCTTCAACAGTTGCATATTACGGTAGATTATCAGTCTGATACTAATATTTGCCGCTACTCTTCAGATAATAAAGCCAATTTAAGTTATCAATTGCAAACGGGTAGAGTGATATTTTTAATTAATGACCGATAGAGAGTGTTCCATTAGTGTTAAAGTGTTAATAAGCTGATAATATTAGCTAAGTTAGAGCTGAACCAATATTATTTCTGTTTTAGGCGCAATATAGAAGAGTAAAATATTATGAAATTGAAACAACAAGGTTTTTCATTGATCGAGTTGGTCATTGTTATTGTTATCCTCGGTTTATTGGCCGCCACAGCGATCCCGCGTTTTTTAAATGTGACCGATGATGCTGAAGACGCCAGTGTAGACGGTGTAGCGGGCGGCATAGCCACTGCGGTGAGTTTTGTGCGTGCCCAATGGGAAGTCGATGGTCGTCGTAATACCAGTGTGCTATTAGACGGCACCAGTGTGTCATTAGACAAGCGTTTTGGTTTCCCTACCGGTACAACAAACACCAGTGCAACAGGCATGACTAATGCTACCTGCAAGGAAGTCTTTGATTCGGTGTTACAAAATGCACCAAGAAACCTTATATATAATCTAGATGCAAGGCAGCAGCGTTATACCGTAAGAATGCTAAATGGTGTCGGCGGTTCATCTACCAGTATTGACGGTCTAAACATTAACAATCTTGATTTATGTGTTTATCATCAAGTGGCCTCACTAGCACTCAATCAGAATGGTGTGCCTTCACCTGCACCTGACTTAACGACTGCGGATGCAAAAGGCGTGACATATAATCCAGGTACAGGGCAAGTATTAAGCTTTACCCAAACACCCTTCACGCCATAAGTCATAGTTTATAGTTTAAGGCGTTTGTCATTGAAATGATTAATAAAATATGCTGTTATTAGTCTAAGAGTTAAACAGTCACCGTGTTAAGCCGTCATTGTCACTAAAGGTGATAGTCGTTTTAATTGGTTATCGTTAGTCAGTGATAGTCGTTTCAAACAATAGCTAGAAGTTCAGCTCGTGCCATGTTTTACCAAGGTTTAATACGGTTCAACGAGATGAAATATTAAATATCTGATTTTATTATATAAAAGGTAAGTTAAATGCAAATTAACATGCAAAAACAACAAGGTTTTACATTAATCGAATTAGTGGTTGTGATCATTATTCTGGGTATTTTAGCGGTAACTGCGGCACCTAAGTTTATTAACCTGCAAGGTGATGCACGCGCGTCAGCATTATCGGGATTGAAAGCAGCCATTCAAGGTGGAAATACCCTGGTTTATTCGAAGGCTGCTTTGGCTGGTGAAGAAAAGGGTGCAGCTTCTACTGGTATTGCAACAGTATCTATTGGGACTGGAGCAGATGTTGATATCGTTTACGGCTATATTGCAGCGACAGAGACTGCTTTAGAAGCGGCATTGGATGTGACATTTGATGCTGGTGCAGATGGTGTTGCTACAGCTACAACTGGTACCGCAGATTGGATTATTAAAGTTGTTGCCGAGGATACTACTACTACTCCAGCAACGGCTGCAGGTGTCGAAATTTGGCAAGCCGGTGCACCATCAACTTGTTCATTTACTTATAGTCCAGCAACAGACTCATCAACTCCTGTGCTGACTCAAGTGCCTGATGCAGACGATTGTTAATTATTGATTGTTAATGATTAGTCATATAAAGCCTGCTTTTGCAGGTTTTTTTTTGAGCATTTTCTATCCAAGCTAAAATAGCATCTTTGATCATTTGACCCGCTAACATTGGGCTGATAATTGTTAATGATGGCTATCATGACTCTAAAGATGCTCGATAATCTTTAGTGAATGTATCCCGACTGCAGGTTATTGAGTGTTCATTTAACGCATTTGAATCATCAATGGGCATTGGTGATTTTTTGACTAACTCAATAAATAAACTGATAATTTACGCTATTTTTTGGCATACTGATTAAATATGAATATTGCCTATAGGGATCAGCTGCAGCCCAGATAAGTGAGCTTATCTGTTGCCATGGTTGCCAAAGCGTTATGGCTAATCGTTTTAACTGTTTTATGACGTTAAGGACTTCATTACCGTGAAACAACAACGCAATATTCAGCTTGGGTTTACCTTGGTTGAATTGGTTACCACCATGATTTTGATCGGCATTTTGGCCGTGGCGGTATTACCGCGTCTATCATCTGACTCATCTTTTAGTGCCTATAGTTTGCGTAATGAATTTATCAGCGAGTTACGTCTGGTCCAGTTACAAGCGATGCAAAATACCGATCAGTGTTACCAAATTGAGGTGAATGCCAGTGGCTATACCTTAGGGTATTTTAGTGATCGAATGGGTAATACTTGCAGCAATCCAGTCCGTACCGAGCAAACACAAGTCTTTAGTGGTGGCGCCCATATTGCCCTTGCCAGTACCGCCAGCCAAGTGTTTTCGATTACCTTTGATAGTGCAGGGCGGATAATATCGCCGGCGTGTTCAGGCCATTGTTTTAATGTGGTGGCAGATGAAACCCTCGCCATAGCAGTAGAGTCTGAGGGTTATATTTATGCTCTCTAAACCGCAAATTCAAATGCAAACACCATCTCGACTTAAGTATGTAAAAGGGCCTGCAAAAGAGCTTAGAAAAGGGCTTAAGAAAGGGTCTCAAACGCGGCAACTGTCTCCATCTGAGCGTGGCTTTACCTTAATCGAACTCGTGGTGGGTATGATGGTGATAGCTATTGCGATAGTGATGCTCACCAGCATGTTGTTTCCCCAAGCGGACAGGGCGGCAAAAACCTTGCACAGAGTGCGCTCGGCCGAGTTGGCTCATTCGGTAATGAATGAAATATGGGGTAAGCGTTATGATCAAAATACCAATCCCAATGGCGGTGTCCCAGCCTGTGATAGTTCAGCAGGTTCAGCAGGTTCAGCTTGTTCTTATGCTTTAGCAGTGGACGGAACCCCATTTCTTGGGCCTGACGGTGAAAGCCGCGACACCTTCAATGACATTGATGATTATGATGGCTTGGATCAAGACGATAATATGCTCGACTCAAGCCAAACCTATGCCCAAGCCTATCCTCGTTATCAGTTGAACGTGTCAGTTGAGTATCTTGACTCGGCGACGAAAGCGCAAAAATTAATTACCGTCGCCGTGACCACGCCTGCCAATGAAGTGATCACTTACCAAGCGCTAAGGAGTAACTACTAATGCCTTGTCGCTGCCGATCAAATACTGCTGGTTTTACCTTAATAGAAATGGTTACAGTGATTTTAATCTTGGGCATTATTGTGGTTGGGGTCAGTAGCTTTGTTATTTTTGGCACCCGCATTTTTGTCGAATCAAGCGCGGTTGATCAAGTGCTCAGTCAGAGCCGATTTGGGATCGAGCGGATGACTCGGGATATCCGCCGTGCCGTGCCTAATAGTATGCGCGTACTTACCGCAACCGATGGCAGTTACCAATGCCTTGAATTATTACCCATTAGCACCAGCACATCGTATCTTGATGCGCCGTTTGTGCCACAAACGGCGCAAAATAGTTTAACAGCGATTAAAAGTGTTCGTAGTATTAATACAGGTCAATCAGTGCTGATTTATCCATTAACAACGACAGAAATCTATCATCCCCTAGGGACAACCGCTAAACGATTTACCGTGCAAAGTGTGGCAGAAACCGGCGACCAGCTGACAATTACCTTAACTCAAAGCGTGCGCTTTACTGAGGCTTCGCCATTAAAACGCTTATACCTTGCCGATAGCCCATTGAGTTACTGCTTTATTAACACCACCAGTAATGTCGAGCTGCGCTTATATCAAGACTATGGTTACCAGCCCAATCAACCGTCACCAACAATGTCGCCAACAGTGATGGGCAATGGGGTATTGATGGCGCAAAATATCACCAATACCTTAACCGTTAATCCGGCGGTGATCCTTACCCCATCAACGTTAATGACCAATGCCATTGTGCATTTACAGCCAGTATTTAGCGTCAATGGTGAAACGTTCAATTATCAACATCAAGTGCAGGTGATGAATGTTCCCTAAGCTGAAATTAAGCCAACATTCGCAACAAGGCAGTGCACTTATTATTGGTATTTTTGTGCTGACTGTGATGTTTCTTATTGCGGCGAGTCTGATCCGCATTGTTGGTGATGCTGATGAGTCGGTTAATCAAGAAGTGTGGGGCACTCGGGCATTATTTAGTGCTAACAGTGGCGCTGATGCGGCGCTTGCTCAGCTGTTTCCGCTTAATGGCGTTACCAAAACTTGTGCTAATGTGAGTCCTACATGGACACCACCAACTGGGCCAGACTTCAATGGGTTTCATAACTGCACTGTGTTGGTGAGTTGTAATACTGCCACTGTGGGCAGTGTGAGCCAATATCGCATTAACAGCTCAGCGGTATGTGAAACCGGTAATTGTGCTGGTAACTCCAGCAGTTCAACGTGTTTGCGAGTCAGTCGTCAAGTGGAGGTAGAAGCGCGTGCGCAATAATCTTGGTTTTATTTTATTGGTTTGTTGGCTGTTATTGCCTTCGCAAGCTTTTGCTGCGCCGCAATGTGACAGCATATTTACCGACCCACCTTCAGGTAACCATTCTCCTTTTGGGTTAGCTTTGCCGTCAGGTATTTTAGCCTCTCCATTATCAGATTTAAACTGCAGTTCAACAACCTGTAACAGAGATGGTGGCAATCAATTCCAGCCTGGAGACTATGATTACAATAATGGTAACTTTGACAATAAAGCTGTGATTAAAACCACGGGCGCCACAGCGCGTTTATATTTTAATAACTTAAATTTGAACAACGCGAATATCAATTTAGATGAAGCCGCGGAAAACCTGATTATTTATGTGGCAGGTTCGTTAAGCATTTCTGGCAACACTAATATTAATGCTATCGTGTATGTGGCTGGTTCTGTTTCTATGTCGGGAAATAGTAGCATTACTGGCGCACTTGGGGCTGGTGGTGCCTTAGCTCTTTCAGGTAATAGTACCGTCGATTTTAAGCCCATTAGTAAAGCAAATTTTAATGGTATGTGCGATGTGGAACCAGAGGGTTTCCATATCCAATATGGCAAAGCGACCACCAATAACATTACTTTTGACAGTCCATTTCCAACGGGTGTGACGCCATTAATTTTCTTGATGCCGACTATAGAAGACAGTAATAGTGATGGCCCTGCATCGGTATTTGTTAAGAGTGTGTCTGAGCAAGGTTTTACTTGGTCACAACAAGAACCAGAATCACCTGATAACCGTTATGTTAAATCTAATGATATGCCTGAAGTACATTGGATAGCGGTAACAGCAGGTACTTATGAGCTCGCAGACGGCGTACCACTTATTGCTGGATCGGTTGACTATAATCAGGCTTTATTCGGTTCTAATTCACCTTATACCACAGTGACCTTACCTTCTACTCAAGGTGTTACTCAAGATGTGTTATTAAATCAAATTCAAACTCAAAATAATGAATGTTGGTTTACCAGTACTTCTCAATTACCTACTCCTGATACTACTACTTATGATATTGAACTAGCGCTAGATACTTCAGAGGTAAGAACTAATAATAATAAATGCCAACCTGGAAATTTGAAAAATGGAAAACTTCAAAATGAAACTATTGCTTATTTATCAGTGCCATCAGGCTCTGGGACGCTAACACTTGGAGGTAGCGCCGTTAATTATCATTTTGGTCAAGCGCAAACCTTTACAGATAATGGCACCAAGGATATTACCGATCAATGTGCTGAAACGACCGAATTAAAGGGGTTTACTAATGCTCCTATGCTGGTGGCAGGTAAAAACAGCCGCCTAGGTGGAGATGGAGGCTGGCTGCGTCGTTGTCAGTTGACTAACGACAAAGTCAGCATGGTCGTTGACGAAGATACTTTTAGAGATAACGACCGCAAACATCGCTGGGAGAATTACAGCTTTGTTGCGTTTGAAAAAAAAGTAGACACCTTGACTTGTTTTACTGACGATTTTAATCGCACTGATGTCGGTGATGATTGGGCGCTCAAGGTCTTAGGCTCGTCATTGCCGCCTGCAATAGTGAATAACCGTTTGCGTTTTACCTCAGCCAGTGGCAATCAAGCGACATCCAGTACTTATCAGCGATTATTCCCTGCTGCGGATAACTTAGTTGAGCTGGAGTTTGACTATTATGCTTGGTCGAGCCAGTCGGGCACAGGGGCTGACGGCATTGCAATTATCTTGTCTGATGCCAGTATTACTCCTCAGCCTGGTAGTTTTGGTGGCGCCTTAGGATATGCACAGCGTAATAATGGTACTCCTGGTTTTGCTGGTGGTTGGCTTGGTATCGCATTGGATGAATACGGCAACTTCTCTAACCCCAACGAAGGTAAGATTGGTGGACCTGGGTTTAGATCTCAGGCCGTGGCTATCCGTGGTTCCTCAGGTACAGATTACCAATATCTAACAGGTACTAATGCCAACATTAGCCCCAAAATTGATGTGCGCAGTACGTCCAGCGCTCAGCCAAATCATAAATACAAAATCATCATAGATTCGCGAACCCCAGGTAAGGCCATGGTGTCAGTGCTGCGAGATACTGTTAACAACGGTGATCCAGATGATTATGAAACCTTAATCGCTCCTTTTGATGCATTAAGCGTCAGCGGGCAAGCGCCCGTACCTGAAAGTTTTTACCTGTCTATTACTGGTTCCACAGGTGGCGCAAACAATAATCATGAGATGGATAACTTTAAGGTTTGTGCCCTTAAATCCAATCCGATCGGTCAACAAATTCATCATTTTGAGTTTGACTATACTAGCTCGCCATTGACCTGTAAGGCCGAAACCATGACGGTCAGAGCGTGTAAAGATGCGGCATGTAATTTATTTACTGATCCAGTGGAGGCTAATTTATCGCTTGCTCCTAATACCAATGGCGCTTGGTATGTTGACGCTATTAAAACCAATGTAGTGAAGTTTGAAAATGGCAGTGCAACGGTCGCTTTACGCAATAATGTGATTACACCCATAACCATAGGGGTGAGTTCTTCCGTTCCTTCTACCATAGCAGGCAGTAATACTTTGTGCCGAAGCGGTGCTGGTGGGTTAAATGCTGCAAGTTGTAAGTTAAGCTTTGCCGAAAGCGGTTTTATTTTTGATGTGCCGGATAAGCTAGCAAACAAACCGACAGGCAATATTACCATTAGTGCGGTGAAAACATCAGATGAGACCCTGCAATGTGTACCCATGTTTGCCGATACCACTAAAAATGTTGCGTTTTGGAGCTCCTATATAGAGCCTATTTTACCAATAAATGGCCAATCGGTCACCGTGAATAATACGGTGATGGGTAAACTGGATAGCGCAGCAACAACGCTTGCGTTGGCATTCGATGCGACAGGTAAAGCTGATATTATTGTTAATTACCCTGATGCCGGAAAAATGCAGCTTGATGCTAAGTACACAGGCACAGGCGATGAAGCTGGCCTAGTGATGGTAGGCTCAGATCAGTTTGTCAGTTTTCCCGTGGGCTTGTGCGTTACACCAAAAGATAATAATGCTGAGTGCTCTGCAGGTGACAGTAGCTGTAATCGATACAAAAAAGCCGGCGAGTCTTTTGAGTTAACTATTCAAGGTAAAGCCTGGGAGTCGGATGGTGATACCGATTATTGCGATAACATCATCAATACCCCAAATTATGCCCATGACGAGGTAACATTAGGCCATCAATTAGTTGCCCCTTCTGGTGGCGAGCTAGGTGAGGTCGGCTTGTCACAGTATAACCATGTAGCAGAAGCAACAAACACTAATGCCGTTGCTCAATCCGTCAGTGAAGTCGGCGTATTTAAATTCAGCGCTAATCCACCCAGTCCTTATTTAGGTTCGAGCTTTTACGATATTCCGCTGGCGACATCGCCTAATATAGGGCGCTTTGTACCCGACCGCTTTGTGGTGAGTAGCTCAAGTGTGCTGCCATCTTGCGGTAGCTTTAGCTATATGGACCAAGCCTTTGATCTAACATTAACCTTAAGTGCTTTAAATACTGGCAGTTATGTTACCCAAAATTATCAAGATGCCTTTGCTAAAGCCGGTGCCAGCTTAGTGGGCGAAAATGCCAATGATGGTGTGGATTTAAGCGGCAGGTTAAGCGTGTTACCTATTGATGCCAGCTCTTGGGCTTTGGGAGAAGCAAACGTAGGATTATCTTACCAAGCTAATTTTAGTCGTACTGTGGCCCCTAGTGTGGATGGACCATTTAGTCAATTAGCTATCGGCGTACAAGTATTTGATAACGATGGGGCGGTGTCTTTTGTTGCCTCTGCTGATATGCGAACCGACAGCAGTGGTAACTGTGCCGCCAGCAACGACTGCACTGCAACGTTATTATCGACCCAAGATTTACGTCATGGCAGAGTGGTGATGGACAATACCTTTGGCCCTGAAAATGAAATACTGCGTATGCCAACCTATGCCCAATATTGGAATGGTAGCGCTTGGATAACTAACACCGATGATAGCTGTACTCACGTTATCGATGCGCTTGATGGCAGCGAAATATACGCGCCATCTTTAACCGCTGGTCAAACCGTGACTCGCCGTGATGGTGGCAGTTCAGTTAGCAGTGGCCGATTAAGCTTATTATGGCAAAATAGCGGCTCTGCAGCATATCGAGGTCAGGTGACTGCCCCGTTAAAAGTAGAGCCCTGGCTTCAGTGGTATTGGAATTGGGACGAGGCAAGTCCAACTCTGCTCTATGAGCCAAGAGCAAGTGCGTTCTTGGGGCGTTACCGAGGCCATGATAGGATCATTTATTGGCGCGAAGTCGGTCAATGATCTGGATAAAAAAGCGTCAGTTTTGCGCTTTTTTGATTTAAAACTGCGCGAATGTTGTTTTTTTAACAGCTTTTGTAAAAAAAAACGCCAGATTAGCAATTGTTAACCTATTCGGTATTGTAGAATGGGGGTGTCATTGATAAAGTTAGCTGATTTTTCTTCTTCTGACTCAACAGAATACAGGCCTGATACATGTTCAAAAAGTTGCGCGGCATTTTTTCTAACGACCTATCGATCGATTTAGGTACGGCAAACACTCTTATTTATGTTCGCGATGAAGGCATCGTTTTGAACGAACCCTCAGTGGTTGCCATTCGCGGCGAACGCAATAGCAATGGGCCAAAGTCAGTTGCTGCAGTCGGTAGAGAGGCAAAACAAATGCTAGGCCGAACGCCTGGTAATATTCAAGCTATTCGTCCAATGAAAGACGGCGTAATTGCTGATTTCTATGTGACTGAAAAAATGCTTCAGCATTTTATTAAGCAAGTACACAACAACAGTTTCTTCCGCCCCAGTCCTCGCGTATTAGTGTGTGTACCCGTAGGCGCAACTCAAGTTGAACGTCGCGCGATTCGCGAATCAGCAATGGGTGCAGGCGCTCGTGAAGTGTACCTAATCGAAGAGCCAATGGCTGCAGCGATTGGTGCTGGTTTACCAGTATCAGAAGCGACCGGCTCTATGGTTGTCGATATTGGTGGTGGTACTACCGAAGTGGCGATTATTTCGTTAAATGGCGTGGTGTATTCTTCATCAGTACGTATTGGTGGTGATAAGTTTGACGATGCGATTATTAATTATGTCCGTCGTAACTACGGTAGCTTAATTGGTGAAGCAACGGCTGAGCGTATTAAGCATACCATTGGCACCGCATACCCTGGTGACGAAGTACTTGAAATTGAAGTGCGCGGTCGTAACCTCGCAGAAGGTGTGCCAAGAAGCTTCACCTTAAACAGCAATGAAATATTAGAAGCATTACAAGAGCCGTTATCTGGCATAGTGAGTGCGGTGATGGTTGCCCTTGAGCAGTCGCCACCAGAGCTGGCGTCCGATATTGCTGAGCGTGGCATGGTCTTAACCGGCGGTGGTGCATTATTGCGTGACTTAGACCGTTTATTAATGCAAGAAACGGGCATTCCGGTGATGGTCGCAGACGACCCGCTGACTTGTGTTGCTCGTGGCGGTGGTAAAGCCCTTGAAATGATTGATGTGCACGGTGGTGATTTGTTCTCTGAAGAGACCTAATTATCATCGGCTGAGCGGCTTTGTTAATGGCATTTTATGGGTTAACAAAGTTGCGAACAATTTATGAAACCAATTTTCGTTCGTGGCGTCTCTAGTCAATTTAGATTGACACTGGCAATTATTTTGTCGGTGGCATTACTGATGACTAATCATCGCCTGGATCCCATTCGCCAGTCTTTATCCTCGGTGTTAAGCCCGCTTCAATATTTAGCCAATGTACCAGGTGTGATGCTCGACTGGTCAGCCGAGGCATTTGCAACCCGCAACATGCTTGAATTGCAAAACAAACAACTATTACGCCAACAGCTGCTCATGTCAGAGCGTTTACAACGTTTTGAGCATGTTCGCCAAGAAAATGAGCGTTTACGGGCATTGCTCGGTTCACCTGTGCATATGGATTCTCGTAAAATGGTGGCCGAAGTAATGGAAGTGGCCAGCGATCCATTTAGACAGTTTGTGGTGTTAAATCATGGTTCGCAAACCGGCATTTATGTCGGTCAGCCTGTGGTTGATGGCCAAGGTGTTGTCGGGCAGGTGGTTGAAGTGAGTGAGTTTACCAGCCGTGTGTTGATGGTGTCAGATGCAACGCATGGTATTCCGGTGCGTGTTACCCGTAACGATGTGCGTGCAATTGCTAATGGCATGGGCGATATTGATCAAATTGAATTACGCCATGTGGCTAAAAGTACTGACATCATAGTGGGCGATTTATTAGTCACTTCAGGGCTAGGTAGTCGTTTTCCAGAAGGATATCCAGTAGCCCGTGTTATCAGTGTATCCCGTGATGATGGTCAGAGCTATGCAGTGATTAATGCTCAGCCTTTAGCGGCACTTGATCGCATACGTTACGTATTACTTATTTGGCCGGATGAAACCAAACCTTTTACGCTTCCAGCTGACGTACAAGAGTTGATAAAAAAGGCAGCCGAAGCCGCTGCGAATGAATCAGTATCTCAAGCTCCACCTTCAGAAACCACGACTACGCCAATAACCAGCGAGATAAACCAATGAGCGCGCATATTGCAAATGGTCGCTTAGTGGTATGGCTGACTTTATTTATCGGGATGATGTTTCAGATTATGCCGCTGCCCACAATGGTAGAAGCGTGGCGACCTGACTGGCTGCTTATGGTGATGATGTATTGGGCGATGGCATTACCGCATCGTTACAGTATTTTGACCGCGTGGTTGCTCGGCGTAATGCTTGATGTGCTATTGGGAGCCCATTTAGGCATCCGTTCATTAGCACTGTCGTTGGTTATTTATTTGGTGGTGATGTTGTGTCAACAATTACGCAATTATCCTCGCTGGCAACAGTCATTACTGCTCGCGTGTTTTATTTGTATTTATCATGTGGTGATATTTTGGGTACAGTTTGTTGTTGTTGGGGCTGCACCGTTTAATCTTGAGATGTTTTTACCCGCGATTTCGAGTTTATTTATTTGGTGGTGGGTGTTTTGGATACTACGCAATATGCGTCGCCATTATAAAGTACGTTAATTCACCCGATAGGGTGAATATTGTTTTTATGTTCGTTAATTAGAGTAAATATCAGATGACATGGGTACTGGCTTCAACATCGCCAAGAAGAAAAGAATTACTGGCTCAAGCAGGCTTTAGTCATCCCGGTTTTACGTTCGAGCTCGTCGCACCCAATATTGATGAAACGCCTTTATCGACTGAAACGGCAGAACAATATGTATGCCGTTTAGCGCTTGAAAAAGCCCTAGCAGGTTTGGCGCTCAGTGGTCATATTATCGCCCCTAAAGTACTGGGTTCAGATACAATCGTGGTGTTAAATCAGCAGATATTAGGTAAGCCAATGGACCAAAATGATGCCAAGCGTATGCTGACATTGTTATCCGGTCAAACTCATGAAGTGATGACAGCGGTGGCGTTAACGGATGGTGAACACACCTTTAGCCGATTATGTCGTACCCAAGTGAGCTTTTGTGAATTATCCGCTGCCGACATAGACGCTTATATTGCCTCAAATGAACCAATGGACAAAGCTGGTGCGTATGGAATACAAGCCTTGGGTGGTTGTTTTGTTCAATCTATTAGTGGTAGTTATTCTGCCGTTGTTGGTTTACCCCTAGTAGAAACGCGTGAATTATTAGCCTGCATGATGCAGCACACTTAATAACCTTTTGCTTTAATCGGGCATCTACGGTGGTGCAACTACTGTCAATATTCCCATTGAAGCATGACCCGAATACTGGTGGCTTATGAACATAAAAGCACAACGTAAAAAAGGCACAGAATTGCTCATCAATGTCACGCCAACTGAAGCGCGTGTTGCATTAGTCGAGCATGGTGTTTTACAAGAGGTGCATATTGAACGCCGCATGAAGCGAGGTTTGGTCGGTAATATCTACAAAGGTAAAATCAGTCGAGTATTACCTGGTATGCAAGCCGCGTTTGTTGATATAGGCTTAGAAAAAGCCGCTTTCTTACATGCTTCAGATATTGTTCCTCATACCGAATGTGTTGCCGATGTCGAAAAGGGCAACTTTGTGGTGCGTGATATTGCCGAGTTAGTGCGTCAAGGCCAAGACATTATGGTGCAAGTGGTCAAAGATCCACTCGGCACTAAAGGTGCCCGCCTGACAACGGATATTACTTTACCCTCGCGTTATCTAGTGTTTATGCCTGGCTCTAGTCATGTTGGCGTATCGCAACGTATTGAACTTGAAGAAGAACGTCAACGCCTTAAAAATATTACCCTACCTTATGTTGATGATGACGGCGGCTTTATTATCCGTACCGCAGCTGAAAATGTTGGCGAAGATGAACTCGCCCAAGATGCGGCCTTTTTGCGTCGGGTGTGGGCTAAGGTCAGTGAACGACGTAAGCGTAAAGGCGTTATATTACTGTATCAAGATTTGGCATTACCTGTGCGGATCATTCGTGATTTTGTCGGTACTGAACTTGACCATATTCAAGTCGATTCGCGCCGTACTTATGCTGAATTACAACACTTTGCCCAAGAGTTTATGCCTGAAATTGCTGAAAAAATTGAGCATTATGCGGGCCCAGCACCTATCTTTGAATTGTATGATGTTGAGAATGAAGTTCAACGGGCCTTAGGCCGTAAAGTTGAGCTTAAGTCTGGCGGATATTTGATTATCGACCAAACCGAAGCCATGACTACGGTCGACATTAATACCGGTGCATTTGTTGGCCATCGCAACTTAGAAGAAACCATTTTTAATACTAATCTTGAAGCCACTCAAGCGATAGCAAGGCAACTGCGGTTACGCAATTTGGGTGGGATTATCATTATCGATTTTATCGATATGCAGATTAAGGAACACCAAGCGCGGGTGTTAGAAAGCTTAAACGCGGCATTGGCGTTAGATAGAGTCAAAACAAGCGTCAGCGGTTTTTCGGGTCTGGGCTTAGTTGAAATGACCCGCAAACGTACTCGCGAAAGTTTAGAACATGTGGTGTGTGGTGAATGTCCGTCTTGCAAAGGCACGGGTACCATGAAAACGATTGAAAGTGTGTCATATGAAATTTTCCGGGAAATTATTCGTTTAGACCGAGCTTATAAAGCCGATGAGTTTTTACTGTATTGCTCGCCGGCAGTGTATATGAGCTTTAGTGGTGAAGAATCGCATTTGCTGGCAGAATTAGAAGTTTACATCGGTAAGCGTATTCGTTTGCAAAATGAACCCTTATACATTCAAAGTAAATATGATGTGGTGATGATGTAGTGTCGACAACTCAGGCGGTAACGATTAACAGATTATCTTGGCAAATTTTGGCTATTGCACTGGTGCTATTTGCATTGGTCGTTAGCCTCATTCGTGGTTTATTGCCTCATATTCCTGAAGTCCGTACTGAATTAGTTCATTATCTTCAAAACGAATACCAACTGCATGTGCAGATGGGCGAGCTCAGTGCCGAATGGCAAGCTTTTGGGCCAGCACTGACCGTGAGCAATTTAGTGTTACTGCCACAAGATAATCTGCCGATTACCGTTATCAGCGAAAATGTGCATATCAAACTCGATTTTTGGCAGTCACTTTTAACCTTGAGCCCGCAGATTGAAACCGTGGTATTTGATGGTGTTAAAGTGGCATTAAATCTCGATGCGTTGGCGTCTATGGATGAGAACGCTACCGCGGGTGATATGACTAATCTTGATTGGTTGTATGGATTGTTATTAGAACAGTTAGGGCATTTTTCAATCACCGATGCGTCATTACAACTGTTTAGTAAACAACAGGATTATCGGCCGATTTTTATCGATAATCTGCTGTGGCAAAACAGTGCCAATCGTCACCAAGCGCAGGGTATGATCCATGTGGATCAACTTGAGTCGCAGCAAGAACAGTTAACCTTACGTATTGATCTTAGCGGTGATGGTTATCAACCTGATACGGTCGCAGGCCAACTTTACGTTACCGCAGATTCATTAGACTTAGGTGAATGGGCGTCTAGACAACATATTGCGCAAGAAAACACTGACAACATTGAATTTCAAGGCGTGATTAACCTTGATGCGTGGATGACATTTGCACATCGTCAGATCCAAGATGGTGTATTAGTGTTTAAACCCAGTTGGTTGCAATGGAGTGACGCTGATACCCAGCAAAAATTTGCTATCAACTCAGGTTCATTGCAATGGACACCGCAGCCTGATGGCTGGAAAATCGCCAGCCATGATTTAGATTTATCGACTAATGATCAAACTTGGCCGTCTCTTAAGTTAGCGATAGGCACTCGTGATGGTGATTTTTTTGGTTATGCCAACCAGATTACTCCGTCGAACTTAAAGCCAATGCTGCCGTTAGTGCCCGGTTTGGGCAAACAGCAAGTGAACCTTTGGCAACAACTCAATCCTCAAGGTCAAATTGGCCCCATTAGGCTGTATAAAGCGGCCGACAAACCGCTTATCGGCAACGTTGAAGTTCAGCAATTACAGTGGCAAGCTTATCAGTCGATACCGGGTGTGAGTCCGATTGATGCTCAATTGACATGGGCGAATAGCCTGCTTGAATTTAGCTTGCCAGAACAAGAGTACAGTGTCGATTTTAACGGTGGTTTTAGCCAACCATTAGCGCTTCACGGCAGCGCAATGATGGGCCGCTATGATGTAGAACAACAGCGTCTTACCGTGGCTGATATTGAATTAATTAATGATGATATTACCTTGCAAGCGAGCCTGAATCTTGAGTTTGTTGACGAGATTCATATGGGGTTGGCGGCTCACTTAAGCATTGATGATGTGGCCGATGTTGGACGTTATTTCCCACAGATGGCCATGAGTCCAAAATTAGTCAGTTATCTTAATGATGGTTTAGTCGCAGGGCGAGTCAACGACGCGCAGGTAGTGTGGCATGGTGCGTTAGGCGGTTATCCCTATCAAGATCACAGTGGTGTATTCCAAGCTGCATTTCGCCTCGACAGTGGCACCTTTAAATTTCAACCTAATTGGCCAGAGGTCAGCGAACTCACGCTATCAGCCTTGTTTGAAAATGCCATGATGGATTTGCATATTGATCAGGGCAAACTCGATAACGTTGCGGTTGACGGCGCGCGAGTCTCTATCCCGCAGTTGGGTAAACAGTCTTTATTAAGAATTGAAGCGGATATCACCACCGACGCACAAGCCGCGGCCAAAGTGATTAACGCCTCTTCACTTCGTGATTCAGTAGGTGCCACGTTAGATGTGGTACAAATTCGACAGCAAATCAATACCCAATTAGATCTGGCGATCCCGTTATACAAAGGCGGTGAAAAATTGATTAAAGGCCAGGTGACCTTTGATAATAATCCGCTGTTTATAACCACTCCCGGCTTAGATTTACAAGGCGTATCTGGACAAGTTAATTTTGTGAATCAGTTGGTTGAAGGCAAAAATATCAAGGCGAGGTTATTTCAACAACCGTTGACGTTTAGTGTAAAAACCAAGAAAAACAATAGCAATTTTAGCTTAAATGTTGATATGAATGGTCGCTGGGATCTCGACACATTACCCGCCAGCTTACACAATCCATTGAGTGACACTTACCAGGGCAAAATGGACTGGAATGGTGGCTTAACCATGATTTTTGACCCAAGTGGTTATAGCTTACAAGTCTCTGCTAATTCCGATCTTATCGGCACCTCACTGGATTTACCGATGCCTTATCAAAAGTCGGCCGCTGAACCTAGAAAACTAAGCGTGGATCTTATTGGCGATAATAAACAATCATCGTTAAGCATTAAGTTGGCTAATGATGTCGAGTTTTGGGGGGAATTTAATGCCGACAGTGGCAGCCGGCTTGCTTTTTATGACGTGATGATTGGTCGTCATTTTAAATTGGGTGACAGATTAAATAAACAACAAGGCCATATACATGTAGACCTGCCTAAAGTCGATTTAGCGCAGTGGTTGCCGATTATTAATCGCTTCAGTGTTAGCGCTGAACCAGATGTTGTGAGGTCGTCGGTACGCGATCGTATTTTAACAGCAGATGAGTTGCCGGGGATGGCAACTCAAGACAATCGAGCTGAAACCACAGCGATTATTAATGCCGCAAGGTCATTCCCTCGATTAGCTGGGATTCATGCCGACATCGAGCAATTAAATGTGTTGGGACAATCATTTGATAAATTACATTTTTATGCCGAACCCACAGAACAGGTGTGGCGCTTTGACGCTGAGTCGCAACAGTTTGATGGCCGTATCGATTTTTACCCTAACTGGCGCGATCAAGGGATTAAAGTGGTCGCTAAAAAGTTGTATTTATACCCTAGCGTCAGCATGGCTGAACAAACAGAGCCGACAGCGGCATCCATGCTGCAATATCTGCCCACTTTAGCAATAGATGTGGATGATTTTAAGGTTAATGACTTATCGTTAGGGCACTTAGTGTTACAAGGCTTACCCCATGAACTAGGATACCAATTTCAAACGCTGTCATTAACGCAACCTACTGTTACCTTACAGGCCAATGGGTTATGGTCGCTTGAAAATGGCACCGATAAAACCGTGTTCGATATCAATTTACAGGCTGAAAAGTTTGATGACCTATCAAGGATATTAAACATCAATCCTGGACTACAAGATGCGCCATTGGATCTCAGCGGTCAGTTATCTTGGCAAAGTGCGCCCTATTACTTCACTCTCGACACGCTAAACGGCCAACTCAAGTTTGCACTAGGCAAAGGTCATCTTTCGGAGATTAGTGATAAAGGCGCGCGAGTGTTTTCATTGTTTAGTTTAGATTCATTATTGCGTAAATTATCGTTAGACTTTTCGGATGTGTTCGGCAAAGGCCTATATTTCAATACCTTTAACGGCAATCTTATGATCGATAATGGGGTGGTTAAAACCACCGATACTGAAATGGACGCCATTGCCGGTAACATGCGAGTACGAGGTTACACCGACTTAACCACCCAAAGCTTAAATTATGACATTCGTTTTGTGCCGCAACTTGCGTCCAGTGTGCCAACCGTGGTGTTATTGAGTACCAGTGCGTGGACTTTGGGGTTAGGGGCATTTGCCCTGACAAAAGTGTTAGAACCGGTTATTGAAGTGATCTCAGAAATTCGTTTCCGAGTCACCGGTACCATGGACAATCCGCAACTAGAAGAGCTTGAGCGTAAGAGTAAAGAAATCGAAATCCCAAAGGCAATATTACCGCAGGTAGACGAAACCAGTATAGAAACTAACCTTAATACTAACGCCAATGCTAAAGTAGAGGCTAAAGTCGAAACTGAAGTCGAAACTGAAGTTGACTCAGATGTTAAAGCTCAGTAATAAAAGCGATAGATCGTGAGGCCATACTCCATCGAGCGCGCCATCAACTCAGCTCGTTCCGGTTATCGATAATTGACCTTAAGCTGACCGACTGCCAGGTAGCGATGCTGAAGTCGGTCCAATGAGACAGGCTTGGGTTTACTCATCAACTAATGTGTTTATGCGATAAGGAGTTCGAGATGCAAATCAGCTTATTACAATCCCAAAGCGGCCGCGATGTCAAAGCCAATCTTGCGTTTATCGACTCGCAACTCAACGCCTTACCCCGTGATGCCAATGAGCCACAATTAGTGGTGTTACCTGAGTGTTGTTTATTGTTTGGCGGCCATGAAAGTCAACAGCTTGAATATGCTGGCAGTCAGCATCAAAGCGAACTAAAAAGCGCATTAGCCGCGTTGGCAAAGCAGTACCAAGTGTATGTTATTGCCGGCACCATTCCCATGCGTGCCGACGATGGTAGAGTGTTCAGCCGCTGTTATTTTTTTGATGATCATGGCGCCACCCTAGGTCATTACGATAAACTGCATTTATTCGATGTTGAGGTGAGTGATGACACCAAAACTTATCGCGAAAGTGATACCTTTCATCCCGGTGATCACATTAGTGTCATTGATACACCTTTTGGCAAAGTTGGTCTAGCCATTTGTTATGACATTCGCTTCGGCGATATATTCCGGGCTTTGCGTTTGGCGGGGGCAGATTATATTGCCCTACCTTCGGCATTTACTAAAGTCACCGGTGAAGCGCATTGGCAAGTGTTATTACAAGCGCGTGCAATTGAAACTCAATGTTATTTGTTGGGCGCAGGCCAATGGGGGCAACATAATCAAGGTAGTAGAGAAACATGGGGTCACAGTATGATAGTCGACCCTTGGGGCCGAGTCATTGCTGAGCGAGCCACTGAATGTGGCTGGGTACAAGCTAAAGTCGATTTAGCCGAATTACGCCGTATTCGTCAACAAATGCCGGTGATGGGCCATAATCGATTTATGGCGCCACAGTTGAAATAACACTGGATACTACTATTAACACTGAATTCGCAGTATGCGTTACCCATTAATAAAGAGAATTTTAATGCCATTTTTAACCCAAATAGAGCAGAGTTTATTGCAAGATGGATTAACCTTAGATGGACTACAAGGTTACTTAAATACCATTCATCAACACAATATCGATTTTTCAGACCTGTATTTCCAAGGTAGCCGTCATGAGTCTTGGGTATTAGAAGATGGCATAGTCAAAGAAGGCAGTTTTCACATTGAGCGTGGTGTGGGTGTGCGTGCCATTAGCGGTGAAAAAACCGGTTTTGCTTATGCAGACGAGATTACTCCGGCCGCCCTTGATGCTGCAGCAAAAGCTGCCCGCGGCATTGCTAGCGCAGGTGAACAACACAAGGTGCAAGCCTTTAAACGTCAAACGGCTCATAAACTGTATGACAGTGCCGATCCGATTGCGGCTATGGACGAAGTCAAAAAAATCGACCTATTAAAGCAAGCCGATGCCTATATTCGTAGCCTCGACAGCCGTATTATTCAGGTAGTGGTCAGCTTATCTGGCGTGCATGAAGAAATATTAATTGCCGCAAGTGATGGCACGTTAGCGGCAGACATTCGTCCGTTAGTGCGTTTTAACTGTAGCGTTATCTTAGAAGACAAGGGCAAACGCGAGCGTGGTAGTGCTGGTGGCGGTGGTCGTCACGATTACAGCGCCTTTTTAGCCACAGATGAAGCAGGCTTACCTTTAAGCTTTGAATTTGCCCGTGAAGCGGTGCGCCAAGCACAGGTTAATGTTAACGCTATTGATGCCCCAGCAGGTGAAATGCCAGTGGTACTAGGTAATGGCTGGCCAGGTGTTCTACTGCATGAAGCGGTCGGTCATGGTTTAGAAGGTGACTTTAATCGCAAAGGCAGCAGTGCTTTTAGCGGTAAGATGGGTCAACAAGTGGCGTCCACTTTAGTCACCATCGTCGATGATGGCACCATGGAAAATCGTCGTGGTTCATTAAGTATTGATGATGAAGGTGTGCCAAGCCAAAAAACCACCTTGATTGAAAACGGTATTTTGAAAGGTTACATGCAAGATAAGTTAAATGCCCGTTTAATGGGGCAAACACCAACCGGGAATGGTCGCCGCGAATCTTATGCGCATTTACCTATGCCGCGTATGACCAATACTTACATGAAAGCCGGTGATTCCAATCCAGCAGACATTATTAAGTCAGTGAAAAAAGGCATTTACGCACCTAACTTTGGTGGCGGACAGGTAGATATCACTTCAGGCAAGTTTGTGTTCTCGGCTTCTGAAGCATATTTGATTGAAGACGGTGAAGTCACTCAGGCGATTAAAGGCGCGACCTTAATTGGTAACGGACCTGAGGCCATGGGATTAATTTCAATGGTGGGTAATGACTTAGCCCTAGATAAAGGCGTCGGCGTGTGCGGTAAAGACGGACAAAGCGTGCCTGTTGGTGTGGGACAACCAACATTGAAAATTGATCGTCTAACGGTCGGCGGCACAGCTTAACGTTAAGCTTCTATTATTAGTATTTTGACGGCTTGCTGAGTGTGTTTACTCAGTGAGCATTTGTGATCTGAGCATCATTTAATGGCTTATCGTGGCTTATGTCAATTTACTGGTATCGATGCCAATTCTATTCGTGTCTGGGTATGTGTGGCCACTGGCGCTTATTTCTGAACCATCGGTATTAGCATCTCAAATTATTCCTGCAGTGCCTGCTATTATGGGAATGCTCGAGCTGAATCAATTAGGAAGTAGGTTGGTTGGCTGTCATGCCTAAATGGCAGCAATTATGGGGTTTGTTTGCGCTATTCGTCACCATGGTCATTATGGCAATTGCGCGTAAACAGCAAGATTTTAAGGTTGCAGCATCAATACCTACAACACCTGCATCATACAACATCAGCACCATAGCCGGTGAAGTCAGTAAGCTAACGTTACTCGGTTTAAGAGATGGTATAAGAGGTGGTATCAGTAAGCTAAAATCAGCCTCTTTCACCTATTTCATCTCAAACATCCCTTTTTTGTTAACAAGGTGCCTTCACGTGTTAATAGCAGCGCTAATAGTGGGTCTATTGCAAGTTATTGCAAGTCTGTTACAAGTTATTGCAAGGTAGTTAGCAGGGCAAAGGGTTGCTGATAACCGTTTATTATCTCGCGGTGAGGTGAAGTAAGCAGGGCTAGCGCTTAGTTAATGTGTCTGGTTAAAAGTACAATGTTTCTTGCTTGGTGCCATCGATAAAGATGTCGCACTTATCTGCCGTGCTCGATTTTGCCGATTGTATAATGCTAGCAACAATACCAAAGCGTCCACCTTGATCACCGAGTACCGAGCCAAAGTAACAATCACCTTTAAACTTCATGTCCTCAAAGTTTGCATTGAGATTTTGTGTAGGCGTCATAGGCGGGAATCTGCCTTGCATGATCGCGTCACCATTGGCGGTCAGTAGCAGTTTCTTCTTTTCTGTATCATACGATCCGCCAAGCACGAAAGTTTGGTCGTTGACGACAACCGTTTTATTTTGAGCCACGATCGGTGGTTTAGCTGCACAAGCGGTGAGTAGTACGCCTGCTGTAAAGGTAAAAAGTATAGAAATTATGCGCATTATTATTCCTTAGTATGCGTCGAGAGTCATAAGTCGGTCCCTCGTGATAGTAAACTAGCCCTGTCTACATATTCATTGTAACAAGTTATCAACAAATTCCAATAAAAAACAGCCTGCTAAATAGCAGGCTGGTTAGTTAGTTTGTCGTTGTATTTTGGTTAGTTACAACAAGGTGACATAAAACGACAGCACAGTTTCAATGCCTTTAGGCGTAGTGGCTGTTAGTGTTACCAAGCTTGTACCAGCAGTACCATCATTTTCAATGCTAAATGAGGTTGATGTTCCACCTGCA
This sequence comes from Shewanella sp. CAL98-MNA-CIBAN-0140, assembly GCF_040309905.1. Taxonomy (NCBI): domain Bacteria; kingdom Pseudomonadati; phylum Pseudomonadota; class Gammaproteobacteria; order Alteromonadales; family Shewanellaceae; genus Shewanella; species Shewanella sp. CAL98-MNA-CIBAN-0140. Next base: position 191,136 of record NZ_JBEOPI010000002.1, on the reverse strand, counting down.
GCGGTCTTGTTTGGCACGGTATAGCCAGAGAATTGCAAATCACCCTCTGTGCTAGCCACGGTTAAGGTCGTGCCAAAGGGTAATATTTGCTCAGCATTGTCGGTTAATACCACAGTAAACTGAGCAATATCGCCATTTGCAATTTCTTCATTGTTAGTGATCAAACTACCATCTCTGCTTACTGTCATCGTGGCCGTTGAACCTGACATTGTTAACACCAACGCCTTACGGATATAAGTGGTCATGGCATTGCTATCGCACAAGCTACCTTGGCACTGTGGGCCGTTAAACTTACTATCAGCCGCTTGGTATGTGTCACTCGCTTGAATATTAAAGTACGGTTCACCTGATTGATGTGTTCCTGACTCATCGTCATCTCTAAAAGCATCAGGCAAATCAACAAAACCGCCGTCATGGTAGGTTTCTACATCCATGCCGTTACCACTACACACTACAGGCGTTGTACCGCTTAAGCAGCCGTTAACTACGCCGCCATCAGCATCGTCAAATACATTATTGCCATTGGTATCGAAGAAGGTTTCGTGGCCTAAAGCATAAGCTAAAATGGTGATGCGGTGATCGCTCACCCTAGGCGATGTTGAAGTCCAAGTGACTGAACATGTTCCGTTTACTATGGTACACGATGGCTCAATTTGGCCACCTTCTGCGGTAAAGTTGATGGTGGTGTCGTCCGGTGCTGGGTTAGCAAAACTGTCAGAGGCATAAGCTGTAATAGTGACTTCTTCACCATTGTTATCTCCAGCTTCTGGGTTGCCGGTCGATCTTGAAAGACTAAACCCCAACTGTTGCGGTAAACCAGTGTTAACCGTTAGCTGTTCTGATTGGGTTGTAATGGTCTGGTTATCATCTGAAGTTGATGCCATTACACGCACTGGCGTTGGGGAAGTACCCGCTTGCACTCTGACACTCACTAAACCTTCTGAATTGGTGACACTGCTATCTGTTACGTCACCATTAATAAATTGTAAGTCGCCAACTGAGGTGTCTAAACTAAAGTTCACTGATTGTTGTTCAGCAGGTTGACCACTCGCACTAGTCACTAAAAAAGTCACCAAAGAAGATTCTGTAGTGCCAGTGCCGCCTGAACCTTTAATGCGAATTTGGTTTGGTTCAGCAGATACAAAACTGATATTAGATAAGGTTTGACGCGCCAAAGTAAAAGGTAAACTTGCGCTTATGCTAGTGCCATTAATGGTTGCTGTTGCGATAATGATGTCATTGCGTTCACTGTTGCCACTGCAGCTGATATCTAAAAAGGTTGAGTTGGCAGAACCTGATAAGCTAGCTACTGGGGAATCGAGTGAAGCATTATCAGTTGTTGTACAGTCTGAGCTAAAACTAATACTGGTTGGGCTTTGTAAACGCGTAATCGTACCATCTGAATCTTCAGTCACCAGTGTGGCAGTAACCCCAAATGTGCCACCTGAACTTATGGCATAATTACCATCAATGTCAGCGGTAAGTGTCGTTGATAATTTACCCTCAATAAACGCATCATCCACATAAGCGCCCATTTTAACGATGATATCCGTGACAACATCGTCAGATGAAAGCACCTCATAAGCACTGGTGCTATTGAGGGGTGTGTCTTCGTATTCAGTGGTGACGGTAAGTAAACTCGCACCGAGATCTGAATCTGAAGGTGTGAAGTTAAGGGTAGCAATACCTGAGGTTTTTGTTAGCGCGGTTGCTGGTGTTAACGTAGCACTACCGGCATTAAAAGTAACAATTTGGTTGGCAATACCTTGATTATTGCTGTCTGTAATCAAGGCGTTGAGTTGAACGGTATTGTCAATATTAAAGCGTGTAATAGGGCCCGTTGCATCGCTAATTGAAGCGGTTATGCTAAGTGCTTCAGCTGGAGCTGTGGAGTTATATTCTTTAAATTGATAATTACGAGTCGCACTGACTGAATCGTCATCACTTGATGTATAAGTTGCGGTGAGGACGCCGGCATCGCTGCTGCTTGATGTGACAACTGTTGTTGCAAGACCAGAAGATAGGGTTAACACCGTTGTAGGGGCTATTGCTGCATTGGTTGTGCTAAAAGTAATGAGTGCCCCACTGACGTTGGTATTACCAAACTTGAGGTGAGCTACGGCACAAAAACTGCCATCGATATCAAAAATAAGTCCATCGGTGCTGGAATCACATTGGCCATTAACCACATTTTGATAACTAACCGATAAACCATAACTGTCATCTGATGTATCTGAGTCGGTGCCGTCTGCGGCACCGTTACAAGCTGTCAATAACAACACTGAAGTCAGTAATAACCATAGTGTACGAGCCATCATTTTGAGCCGCATTAGCAACATCCTTATTCTATTAAACGGTTTAGTCTTTTATTTCAGCGCGCAAATACTTAAACAACTCTCTTGATGATTTTGATTCAGCACCTTTAGCCAGTTCTTTATTGGCTTGGCGGATCAATTGACGCATTTTTTGACGCTCAAGTTGTGGGTATAGATCCAATAACACTTGGATTTCATCATCGCCATTAGTTAATAAGCGTTCGCGAATTTTTTCAAAAATCTGCACTTGAGCTGCTTCATTATTGTTTTTATTCAACACTTTATCGAGTGCAGCTTGAATAGGTTCATGCTCAAATCCGCGCATCAACTTACCAATGTATTGCAAATGGCGACGATAGGCTTCAGTTTTTTGTTTAATCAGTTTTGTTTTTAGAATCGCATCATACAGAAATTCATCTAAACCCATTTTGTCTAATTGAGTTTTGCTCAGGGCAATCAAACGCATGCCAAGTTCTTGAGCATCCTCACTTTCTTTTTTTACACCCGTTCTGCTGACATAGTTGTCATCATTATCATAGGGCTGCTGAAATAGCTCAGAATCGCCAACAATTTTCATAGTCATAAACCTCAAATCAATATGCATCAATGATAACATTTATTCGGCCTAGAATATGCAGAATTTATTGCTGATAGGCAGCGATATAAATGCTCGGTTATCAATCGCCATTTGAATTTGATATGCTAAGGTCAATTAGACTAATCAAAGAGTAAATTTGTGGCTTCTCATCCTTCTCCAGCGCCTAGCGCAAGTGAACCAACCCCTAGAATTGATGCTGAATTATCGGCGTTAAAAGACGCTGTCACTGTTGCGTTAGAATACGCAAAAGTGTTGGGGACTTCGGCCGCTGAAGTGGCCATCAGTAAGCAGCAAGGTTTGTCGGTTTCGACCCGTGAAAAAGAAGTTGAAACCGTTGAGTTTAATAAAGACGGTGCATTAGGCATTACCATTTACCGTGATGGCCGCAAAGGTAATTCATCAACTTCAGACTTAAGCCCTGAGGCGATTCGCCAAGCGGTAAAAGCGGCCGATGGTATTGCCAAATATACCTCAGAAGATCCGTTCAGTGGCTTGGCTGATCCCGCTTTGATGGCGCAAGATATTCGCGACTTAGAGTTATATCATCCACAAGATATCGATGCAGAAGAGCTCGCTCAGTTGGCCATTCGTGCAGAAGAAGCCAGTTTGTCAGTTGATAGCCGGATCCGTAATTCCGATGGTGCCAGCGCCAACGCGCATACGGCCGCCAGAGTTTATGGTAACAGCCATGGTTTTCTTAACGGTTATTGCAGCTCTCGCTACAGTTTAAGTTGTGTTGTAATAGGCCAAGAGTCTGATGGCAATATGCAGCGCGACTACGACTATACGGTGGCCCGTAAGTATCATGATTTACTTTCACCTGAATTGGTAGGTTTGCAAGCAGCAAACAAAACCTTAAGTCGATTGGATGCGCGTAAAATTCCTACTGCAAAAATGCCAGTGTTATTTGCGCCTGAAATTGCCACAGGCCTCATGGGTCATTTAATTGGTGCGATTAGTGGTAGCAGTATTTACCGTAAGTCGAGCTTCTTAATGGAAGCGTTGAACACTCAAATATTCCCTGACTGGTTTAGCATTGAAGAGCAGCCGCATTTGGTTGGGGCCCTGGCTAGTGCTAATTACGACAGTGAAGGCGTGGCAACTCAAGACCGACGTATTATTGACCGTGGCCAACTAGAGACCTATTTATTAACCAGTTACTCCGCACGTAAATTGGCGATGACTAATACAGGCCATGCCGGTGGTATTTATAACTGGACCTTGAGCCATTCAAACCAAACATTTGACGACTTAGTGAAAGCCATGAATACCGGCTTAATTGTGACGGAAGTGATGGGCCAAGGCGTTAATGGTGTCACCGGGGATTATTCTCGCGGCGCGGCGGGGTTTTATGTTGAAAACGGCGAGGTGTTATACCCCGTAGAAGAAATTACCATCGCAGGCAATTTAAAAGACATGTTTATGGGAATACAAGGTGTAGGTAAAGATCGCGATTTACGTTCATCAATCCGCACCGGGGGTATTTTACTGAGCGAGATGAAGGTCGCGGGTAATTAACCCCTTTTGCTAAAAAACGCATTTATGGTTTAAATGTAAAAATAATTAAAGCCTCTTATCTAATTGATTAAGAGGCTTTTTTTTGGCTTTAATTTGTCTCTTGACGCTTTATATCTTTACTTTACCTTTCTTGACAGTCGTTTACAGGCAAAGGTTGTCATAACTCTTGTAAATGTAACTAGATGGTTAATGGAGTAAATATGTTTAACAAAAAAATAAGTCGATTGATGATGGTGTCTGCAATGGGAGCCTTGTTATTAGGGTGTGGCTCAGACAGTGAAGAAAGCAGTGATGATGTCGCATATGTGCAGTTTTATAATGCATCACCTAATAGCACATCGACCTCGTTAGTGCTCGATGACTATTCATATACTGCGGTTGATTTTGCTGATGCAATGCCGCGTTATGCTTATAGTACAGGGAGTACAGAACTGGACATTTATGGTCAAGATGAAGATAGTGAAACGGTAACCGTTTACAGCGATACCATTGATTTAGCGAGCGACTCGAACCATTTGTTTGTGCTTTATGGTGACTATCACGATCCCGTACTATTGGATATTAACTATTCACGCGATGAAATGGACGAGTTAAATGCCGACGAGGATAATGACTACAGCAAAATGGAAGTGCTGGTGGCTAACGTAGCGACTGATGAAGGTACTTTTGATACCTATATTTCACTCGATACCCAAACCATTGACGAAGCGGTGATGCTCGGTAATGTGCCGTATAGCAGTTACACCAGCGAACAGATATTCGATACTGATGATTATATTGTGTATCTGACCGAAACCGGCACTAAAAATGTGATTTACACAACAGGCAGCATGAGTTTAACCTCGGAAACTGCCTATAAACTGATGATTCGTAACAGTTTTGGTGCAGGTGATATTAACGTCACTATCGACAGCATTGACTCAACTACAACGCCTGTTACTTACGCCGCATTAGAGGCAACGGCCGATTATCGCGTGTTTAATGGTTTAGAAACTCAAAGTATTGACGTTGATGTGGCCAGTAAGCAAGAGACACAATACTTGTATGGTATTTCACCCTTCACAGTAACGGGTTACCAATCAACATCGTTTAATGATTATGGTATCACTGCTAAAGATGCGACTAGCAAAGCCAAGTTGTTCGATAACTTGCTAGTAACGTTTAACCAAGATGAAGTGAAGTCCTTACTGATTTATCAACAAGAAGACAGTTCTGTCAAAGGTATGGTGATCGAGCAAGACTTACGACCTCGAGCTTTTGAATATAAAGTCGATGTGGTCAATTTGGCTTACGATTATGATGATCTAACCGTGTATTTTGTCCGCGCTTCAGAAACTATCGAAACCGCCGAATACAGCTTAACGGATTTAGATTTTGTCGAGCAACTAAGCCTAACACTGCCTGAAGATTATTATGAGATTAACATTGTTTACGAGGCCGATAATGGCACGCAAACGTTAGTTTATCAGTCTGATGCAATCAGCTTTGATGGCGACAGTAACTATACTTTCGTGCTGACTCCAGACAGTACCAGTACTTTAGGTCATAGACTTACGTCATTACAGTAATGTTAAGTTAATTGAGAGTGAGTTAAGCCACTGTCGATAAAACATCAAAAAAGCCGATATCATCGATATCGGCTTTTCATTTAGCGCTTATATTCAAATGGACATACAAACGAGTAAGTTAGTTAGCCTAAGGCTAATTAGTGCGGTATTGGCTTAAAATTTTACCTAAATCAGCGGATGCTTTTGATAACGCTTTAACACCGCTTGAAGACTGTTGTGATAAACCCCTAATAACATTTGATTTCTGTCTTATATCCGTCAGTTCTTTGGCAATGTCATTTGCCACTGCACTTTGTTCTTCTGACGATGTAGAAATTTGGAAACTCATGTCCATAATTGAACGTGATGATTCTGAAATCGCATTAATATCAGTACCAATATTAGTGATCAAATCGCTGCTGGTTTGTGCCTGCTTAACCGTATCTTGAGTGATACTGTCGATATTGAGTGTTTCACTTTGCAGGAGTTCAATCATTTTATGAATTTCAACAGTCGCTGCTTGAGTACGACCTGCAAGGGTTCTTACTTCATCGGCAACAACGGCAAACCCTCGTCCCATTTCACCCGCGCGTGCCGCTTCAATGGCAGCGTTTAATGCCAGCAAGTTGGTTTGATCAGAAATAGCATTAATGGTGGTGATCACATCATTAATATTGGTCGCATTAATTTTTAGGGTATGGACCGAGTTTGACGTTTGTTCAATGTAGGTCGATAACTGTTTAATTTCATTAATGGCACGCTTTGCCCGGTCATAACTCTGACGTGTATACTCCGAATCTTGTTCAACTTTTTGGGTTGAATTGCGTGCAATATTAGACACTTCAGCGGCGGATGCGGTCATTTCTTCCATTGCCGTAGCAACCGAGTCAAGTGATGCATATTGTTGATCAATTTGTTCAGCACTTTGAGCCGTTTCACTGGCAAACGAGCTGGAAGTCGTTTCCAATGTTTCGGCACTTTTTTTCACTGTAACAACAAGCTCGGTTAATGTGTCCATGGCTTTATCTAGCGCACAACCAATGGTGCCGAATTCATCACGACCAGGATGGAAGCCTAAACGAGAGGTGAGATCTCCTTTGGCAATTTTTTCCGTGGTATCCCATAACACCCACAGCGCTCCACCAATAAAAGTGGCATTCCAGTAAAGCACGATAGCAAAGGGCAAGATCCATAACAATGAGAGCAATAGTGACATTAATGCAGCTTGCTTAGCATTGGCTTCTTGACCATAGACTGATTCACTCAGCGTATAATATTGGCCATCTAATGCATAAACCGCAGTAACGGTATCTTGTTGGCGTGAACTAATTTGCGAACGACCAGACACCTGCAAGCCTAAGTTTGAAGCTTGTGCAAGCTGGCTGGTAGCATCTAGTGCTTGAACGGTAGCGGCCATTTTTTGTTCTAAAACATGTAATGATTGCTGTTCAATATGTTCAATTTTATTTAAGTAACCACTAATCGATACACTGGATAAAATGATCAGGAACAGTCCGAAGACAGTCCAAAACTTATCGTTAATGGACATTTTGATAAAGAGTTTATCGATATTTCTAAAATCAACTTGTTTCATGGTTTTGGTACCTAAACCGGTAAAGACAATAAATTCAAAGACTAGATAAGCTTGTCATATTTTAATATTAAATAGACAGCTTAATCGTATTTTGTGTGTGATGAACATGACATTCAATCATCATCAATACATGATCAATATCGACAATAAATCGAATAGCTTAAGTTATTTATTGGATTTTTTGTACAATGTCTATTTAACGTACTAAGTCACTTACTGTTGGTGGAAATGTCATCGCGACAATCTGATAATGTCTGACATTTTCAAAATGATTAGATGATTAGATGAGAGGAATATACGGCACGCAACAGTATGTTGTAAGTTTTTTCTTTTTTATTTAAACAAGTGTTACAAAGTTTATTTTAACGTGAGCATATTAAAATGGGGGTTGTTTTTGTGTTAGCTACTGTTTTTAATTGGTTATTTCCCTCTCAAGTTATCCTTGTTCTTTTGCAAGCATAAAATATTAAAGTTAATCAATGAGATAGCTATTTATTTGCCTCGTTAATGTGATCTATGTTGTTTTTTATGTAATCAAAATTTGACACAATCCAGCCGAATATTACAAAAAAATAGCATTTTGATTACAAAATATGGGGTTAAAAAATGAAAGGACTGACTAAACTAACGGCGGTTTCACTCGCAGTTGCTGCAGCATTGCCAATGATGGCAAATGCAGATGTATTGATTAGTGAATACGTTGAAGGTAGTTCATACAATAAAGCGATTGAGCTTTACAACAACAGTGATGTTGAAATTGATTTAACTGGTTATAAATTAGTACGTTATAAAGATGGAGACACCGTTGCACTGGATATGGTGGTGTTAACTGACTCAATTGCCGCTAAAGGTGTCAAAGTTATTTTGAATACAAATGCAGCGATTACCTTACCAGCCTCAACCGACACTATGACGGGCGATGTCAATTTTAATGGTGGCGATGCTGTCGGCTTATTAAAAGACGGTGTGCTAGTTGATGTGATTGGTGACATTCCAACGCCAGACGGTTGGGGCAGCAATACTACATTCCAACGTAAATTAGACGCCTTAACAGCCAGCACCACTTATGATGCAACCCAATGGGTTACATTAAATATAGACACCTTTAGTGGTTTAGGCTCGCTTGACGCAGCCACCATTCCAGATACCGTCGCATTTACCTGTAATGGCGCCACACTCACCAATATTTATGATGTCCAAGGCGCTGGAGATTCTAGCCCATTGATTGTTGATGGTAGTTTTTCATCGGCTAACGAAGTGACCGTAAAAGGGATTGTTACTGCGAGAAGTGACAGTTTATATAAGGGTTTCTTTATTCAAGACATGCAAGGCGACAACTCGCCTTATACCTCTGACGGCATTTTTGTCTTTCTAGACCAAGCCGCGCCAGACACGATTCAGCCCGGTGCTGAAGTGTGTGTGCAAGGTAAAGTAAACGAGTTTTACGGCTCAACTCAGATAGACCTTAAAGCCGATCAAAAATTTGAAGTGGGCGCATTAGGCGAAGTACCTGCGGCCAGTGCATTTTATGTTGCCGATGGTGAAACCCTAGCGCAAGCATTAGAGCGTGTCGAAGGCATGAAAGTGACATTAGATGCCGGTAGTGAGATGAAAATCACCCGCAACTTTAGTTTCGATTATGATTCATATCGTAACAATATGGTGTTGTCTCATAAAGCCCCATTAATGAAGCCGACTCAAGTGTTTGAGCCAAATTCAGCTGAGTCTGTTGCATTAGGTGAAGCCAATGCTGTTAATCAGTTATTTGTAGAATCTGACTATAAGGCTAAAAGCGGCGAAGTACCTTACTTCCCAGATTTTAACGCTGAAACCGGCTATATCCGTGTTGGCGACCAACTAACAAACCTTGAAGGTGTGATTGGTTATAGCTACAGCGCATACCGTATTTTAGCGACCAACACCATTACGGCCGGTGATTTTATCCGCGCGAATGACCGTACCTATGCGCCAACAGTAGCAGATATGGGTGATATTCGGGTAGCGAGCTTTAATGTATTGAACTTCTTCAATGACTCGGTTGGTGGTGATGTTAATCCATCAAACAGCAATCGCGGTGCGAAAGTAGAAGCTGAAATGGTATTGCAGCGCACTAAAATTGTGACTGCGCTAGTGGCCATGAATGCCGATGTTGTTGGTTTAATGGAAATTGCTAACAATGGCTTTGGTGAGCTTAGTGCAATCCAAAACTTGGTTGATGCCCTTAATGCCGAATTAGCGGATGATCAAGCCTATCGCTTTGTTGAAGTTGAAGAGGCTGATAAATATGACGGCAAATTCATCGGTGGTGATGCAATTACCGTTGGTATGCTATATCGCCCCGCGCGTATCAGCTTAGACGGTGCAGCAAACGTTATCGCAACGCCAGAGCAACATGCTGCCGAAGGTGCTCAAACCCGCGAGAAAGACAGCGTGGTTGAACAAAGCCCAGGCTATGATAAGTTCCAACGTCACAGCTTAGTGCAAAGCTTTAGCATTAATGATGAAAAACTGACTATTGTTGTTAATCACCTGAAATCGAAAGGTTCAGGTTGTATTGAAGACTGGGCTGAGTTTAACGAAGATTCAGAACCCGCAGACATGCAAGGCAAGTGTAATGCGTTCCGAGTGTCCGCTGCCAAAGTATTAGGTGAGTCACTAAAAGATGTTGAAGGTGATGTACTGGTTATTGGTGACTTAAATGCCTATGGCAAAGAAGATCCGGTTGCAGTATTGACTGACTATGATGCGTCAACAACTGATCATATTATTCGCACCGCTTCTTGGACAACCTTAAACGGTAAAGTGTACGAGCGCGAAGGCAGTGTGATTGATAAAGGTTATGGGTTAATTAACTTAAACACTCAAGCACATGGTGCAACGACTTACTCATATAGTTATAACGGTGAGTTAGGTAACTTAGACCATGCTTTGGGTAATGCGAGTTTAGCGGCTAAGTTAGTCGATATTGACGACTGGCACATCAACTCGGTTGAATCTAACCTGTTTGAATATGGCAGCAAGTACACTGGTGATTTGGTTAAATCAGAGAATGCATTTTCTGCCTCAGATCACGACCCTGTGATCATTGCATTGAGCTATCCAGAACCAGTAGTGGTATTACCTACGCCAACACCTGAACCTGTGAAAGACAGCGATGGTGGTAGTTTAGGTTACTTTGCGTTGATGTTATTAGGTGCACTAGGCTTACGCCGTCGCAGTTAATGATGAGGTGATAAAGAAGTATCATCGTTCATTGATGATGCAGAAAAAAGGATGACAACTGTCATCCTTTTTTTATGATAAAACGACTCTTGGCTAGGGGGTAACGTCAAACGGATACCTACCCATTTTGATAAGGACAGCCATTAGGGTGTAAAGCATGGGCGATTCAACGCTTAAGGCTTGCTGACGACGATTTTGTATTGATTTCAGCCTTTGTTTACGACGATGCCAGTATGAATACAGCCCAGTAAAAGCCAATATCATCGGCATTAGACCAACAATACACCAAATGATCCGCGTGAATAAGCCGCCAAAATAGCCGAAATGAAGTTTGCGAAAGCTGTCTAAAAATACCGTGAGGGTGTTAGCTTGGCGAATGTCTTGCTTCGCTAGCAACAATCCTGTAATGCGGTCAAAACTGACAAAACTGGCGTATTCACTGTTAAACGGATTACGACTGTCGACGTCGCCATAAAAGGTAATGTCTCGACCAGGTTCAAAGGGCATCGCCAGATAGCCGGCTTTATAGCTGTCAATTTCAACTTCAGTTTGGCGCATTAAAGCTTCAAATGAAATATTCTTACTGTGGCGAGCCGCGGTAACGTAAACATGTTCACCGTCTGGGTGTTCAGTGAGTTCATGTTGAATACCGATAACGTTCCAATACACCCCCGTTGCTGCCACAATAATTAATACTGGTGAGCTTAAAATACCGATAAATTTATGAATATCGCTAAACAGTATTCGGCGCACCGCTTGAAAACGTAAGGTGAATAATTTAGCCCAAAAGCGTCGATATAACATCATCCCACTGATGCCTAAGAACAACATGATTATCCCCACCACTAACGCCACTGAGGTTCCCGTAACGTGAAGAAGAAACGTGTAGTGGAGTTCAAGGAGCCAGTCGGTGAGATAGTGCTCTAGCGACTGTGGCTCAGAGAGTAACTGGCCGTCATATTGGTTTACATATACTTTGGACCAATCTTCAGTGCCGCGTTTAATGATGTATCCCGCATCTGACCGTGATTTATCATCAAATATTTCCCAGCCACCCAGCTCAAACTGCGGGTTGGTCACCAGTAACGTTTTCATCAATGTGTCTAAGCTGACTCTTGGGGTTGAGGGCGTGGCGTCAACTAACATGTGGGCGGGGCGAAGTAGGCTGTCTATTTCGACTTTAAAGACCAAAATACTCCCAGTTATTGACATGATCAATAACGGTAGCATGGCAATGAGGGCACCATAGGAGTGCCATTTAAATAAGGTTTTTCTCATAAGAGTTGCTTTATCATTATGGTTCGACATGTCAATCAAATAGGGCAGATAACCTGTGTGTTTATGTCACTAAGATCAATGGCCTTGTCGCATCCTTGCTAAGGCTATTCATCGAGGTTATCGACACTTATCCGGTTATGAACGTTGGATTACCGACTTCAGCCTACATTTTCCACGTTAGGGTTGCGCTGTAATTGGCTGGTGCACCGTAATAACCTTGAGCCCAATATAAGCTGTTGATGTATTTCTCATCGCCGACGTTATTGGCATTAACTGCTAAGGCTAAATTGTCGGTGATTTGATACTTGGCCATCAGGTCGATAATCGCGTATGCCTCTTGTTTGGTGACGATTTCAGCACCGGCATTGTCAAAACCAGTGGCCACCACACCTTGATTGCGTGAGATGTCATCTTGCCAACGCATGTTGATCCCAACAGAGAATCCTTCAATGGTTTCAACGTCGTAAATGGCAGCCAATTTGAACAATTTACTCGGAGTATAAGCCGCCACAATCTCATCACCTTCGATATCAAAATCGGTATAGCCAATGCTGACATTGAGGCCAGGATAAATTTCACCGGCAATATCAATTTCAAAACCGTTACTACTAATACCGTCGGAACCATAATATTGCTGCATGTCTATGGGTAAATCTGCAGTGTTAGGATCCAGTACCGCTATGTTGGTTTGGATCACGTCAAAATACGCTAGGCTGGCAATTAAGCGGCCATTAAACCATTCGCTTTTTAAACCCATTTCACGACTTTCACCAGTGATAGGATCAAGAAATCGATCGCTACTGTCATGCTCTGTCTGCTGGACAAAGGTTTCGGTGTAGCTGGCATAGGCGACCAATTGAGGCATAAAACGATAAACCGCACCTAAATATGGAATAAATTTTTGATAGTCGGCATCTTGGTCTGTTTCATAAGAGATACCTTCAGCTTGCCAGTCGTTATAACGTCCGCCGACAATAACGTGTAAATCGTCTACGATATTGAATCGTCCAGTGAAGTAGGCGGCTTGCTGTTCACGGCTGACATCACTGCCACGTAAAGCATCCGTAAAGGTCGGCTTAGGCGTATTGCCGTCCCAGGTGTTGAGGTCTGGCATCGCAGGGAAACCGTTGCCTGTGGTGTAATCGTAAAGTGAGCTGTCGGTATAGCTCATTTTCGAATAGTTTACCCCGGCCACAATTTGATGCTCACGACCCAATAAGCTGAAGTTTCCATCAATATAAAGATCAACTAAGTCGCTTGTGTCATCTAAATCGTATTCACTGCCATAACCGGTTAAGCCTAACTCGGTGTCTTTATCTGGCGTGCCGAAGACATAAAACAGTTCAGTGTCTTCGTCAGTGGTCTTATGGGAATAGGTCGCTCGTAAACGCCAGTCGTTATTAAAGTGATGACTCAGTTCTAAAACAGTATTATTTTTCATCACTTGCCAATTTGACCAGTCGGCCGAGGTGTTAGTTGAGCTATCATAATGGGTTGCGCTGCCGTCGGTGTAAAATAACGGTAAAGCGCCCCAGTTATTGCCGGTAGCGTCGTTATTGATATAGCTGTGGCTTAATGACACGCTAGTGTCGTCAGACAAATTAGCTTCTAAAAATACATAAAATACATTTTTGTCTGTTTGGTAGCGGTCTAAGTAAGAATCTTTACTTTGAGTCACCGCCACCGCGCGTGCCGCAAAGGTGTCATTAAGTTGGACTGAACCGTCTGCTTCTAAGCGAGTATTATTAAAACTGCCATAGGTGGCGTTAACCGACAGTTGATTGTCTGCCGTTGGGCGTTTACGAATAAAGTTAATTGTGGCAGAAGGATTACCTACACCGGTCATTAAGCCATTTGCACCGCGAATAACTTCAATACGGTCATAAATAGCGGTATCTTCGTCGGCATGGTTGTTACCCGATGTTAGGGGTAAACCAATCCCATCGATTTGGAAGTTGGTGATGTCAAAACCACGGGCAGTATAATAAGTACGATCAGTCTCAATTCGTTCAACATTAACGCCAGTAGCCGTGTCTAGCGCTGAGTTAATATCATGTAACTGAAAGTCTTGTAATTGTGCATCGGTAATGACTGAAACTGATTGAGGAATGTCAATAATGGCTAAATCTAACCGCGATGCGCCGCTGGCTGAGTGAGCATTATAACCGGCAATATAACTGCCTTTGACTTCAATTTTTTCAATGTTTTCATTTTTACTGTTTTCATCCGTCACCGCGTCGGCTGCAATGGCCTGCTGGGAGAGGCTGATAGCGCATAATACTGTTAAACTAATTTTATTCAATTTCATGGTGTTGTCATCTTTTATTGCTATGAACGGATCCATATTCTGGGTGTTATAAAAGTCGGTTTTTGTGGCTCTATTATTCAACCGCTATGATAATACGCATAAATCAAATGAAAATCATTATCATTTACATTTGTAGGGTTTGTAAATTTTATCCATCGTAGGGGATTTTTTGCTAGGTGATGCTGGCGTTGATAGTTCCGCTTTAATTCACCTCAACTCAGGTTAAGAGAGAGGGCGAGATTGTGAACATTTTTTGAATAGGATCAGTTTATGTATCGAGTTGTCATTGTTCATAAAATCTTCATCGCTAGCGCGACTTCTAGCTTTTTCGTTTGCAGATCAAACATGGCGTACAAAACACATGCACTCATGCGGTTGCCTTAAGCGATAACTAAGCCAAAATTAGCGTCATATCCAGAATCCATGCTTATAGCATGTTATACATGTGGTTTAGGACATAAAATAAGGCGCCCTTAGGCGCCTTATTCCAATCCTTTTATGTGGATTGATATTATTTAATCCGGTATGAGCTTATACAATCAGGTCATATTGTTCGCGCAATACCTTGATAATGTCTGCTTTAGGGTTAGCCGGGAGTGCAATTGTGGCCCCGGTGACTTTTTCTGCAACACCAATATAAGTACGAGATACGTTCATCATGGCTTCTAATGGTAGCTCGTTATCACGAGCAAGGGCTTCACGTTCTGGCATTCTGTCTTTGTTTAACAAAATATCGGCATCGTCAAAGTGATTTAATAAAAACTGACGGAAACCTTCTTTTGAGTTTTCAACAATCTTACCATCTCGATAAGCCGCGCCATCCCAAATACGTGATGAATCAGGAGTGCCGACTTCATCCATGTAAATCAGTTTAGCGTTGCCGTCTTTATCGTTGACATAGCCAAACTCAAACTTGGTATCAACAAACACTTGATCAAGCTTGGCAAGCGCAGCAGAAATCACTTTAAAGCCTTGCTTGAGCAAGATTTCATACAGGTCGATATCTTGTGGTTTTTCAAACCCAAATGCCTGGTAGTTGGCTTCAATGTCGCTACGACTAATATTGACGTCATCTTGGGCGGGGACACCGGCAATACCGCTTAAAATACCTTTGGTTGACGGAGTGATTAGCAGTTCAGACAGTTTTTGATCTTTGTTTAAGCCTTCAGGCAGGGTGATGCCGCAAAATACTCGTTCACCTTTTGAATAAGCCCGCCACATAGAGCCGGTAATGTACTGACGACAAATGGCTTCCACTTTAATTGGACGGGCTTTTTGCACTATCCACACAAAAGGGTGTGGGATATCTAAGATATGGCTATCAGCTAAGCCATTTTCGGCAAATAAACTAAACCAATGGTTTGAAATGGCATTGAGTGCCGCGCCTTTGCCTGGGATGCCTTGCAAGTTACCTTCGCCATGAAAAATACAATCAAAAGCAGAAATTCTGTCACTGATCACCATAATCGCTAGTGGCGTATCTTCAGGTACATCGTAACCTTTGTCGCGAATTAAGCGGCGGCTATCAGTATCGGTTAACCAGTAAACACTGCGAACTTTGCCACTGTGGACAGGCTTGTCGGTACGGATAGGTAAATCATTGTTCACGGCAAGAACGGAATCAGCAAGACTCATGCGAATGTTCCTTAGGTTGAAGGGCGTATAGGGTTTTTATGGCGGCTATGTTACCTGCATTAAGCGGGTTTGCCACGGGAAAGGGTGAGTTGAAATAGGCTTTTTTGTTATGCGAACAATCATCGACTAGTTTAGCAATATCTTGATAAAGACTTTGTCAGGTTAATCAGGCAAAATTCACTTCCTAAATAGTGCTTGGAATAACAAAAATTGAACAGCGAACAAGTAAGTATTAATAACCGTTTAGGGCTGATATTTGTGTCTATTGCGGTATTTTTCTGGGGCATTTTACCTATTGCGTTAAAGCTATCAGGTGGTTTTATTACCCCAGTAACCCTGACTTGGTTTCGGTTTGTCATGGCATTAGTGGTGACCTTGTTAATTCAATGGCGCTTAGGGGCATTAAAGCACAATACTGCTAGAGTCGCTTCGCTGCTAGGGCGGACTGCGTCCTGCTAGGAAATGATAACAAGCGAACGCAGCGCTCACGGATAAAGTGGTCTACCACCTAGGCTCTTGGCTTGTCATCTCTTAATCTATCTCGTCACCGCTTGTTATCTCAGGAATAGGGACAGCTTCGCTGCTAAGATTTTATAGCATCTAGCCGCGCAGCGTCCTAGCAGCGAAGCGATCTAGGCTCTTGCTATAGCATCTAGCCGCATAGCGATCTAGAATCTAGGAAGAGTGATATTAAAAAGGTAATCGGCAAGTTAATGGATGCTAATGATGTTTAGACTTATTTTGTCATCAGAATAGAAAACAAAAATGGAGCCCTTAGGCTCCATTTTTTATGTCATTCAACAGAATGATTAGCCGTTGTCACGAGGCTTACGTGGGCGATCACTGCGAGCACGATCTGTGCGCGGACGACGTGGAGCACCTGCGCCGCGAGTCGTATCAGCAAAGACTTCATCACCGGCTTCACGAATGTTTAAAGGACGACCACAAACACGCACTTTTCTAAGGTGTGAAAGGATGTCTTTAGGCATTCCGTCAGGTAAATCAACGGTTGTGACTTGATCAAATAATTGAATTTGACCAATGAAACGGCTATCGATGTTCGCTTCGTTAGCAATCGCGCCAACGATGTTACCTACACCTACGCCATTTTCACGACCAACATCGATAACATAACGATTCATTTTCACGTCTGGATTATCTTTTAAGCCTTCTGCATCACCAAAACTATTTGGTGCTGGACGGCTACTACGTTCGCCACGGTCACTGCGTTCACGACGTGGACGGTCGCTGCTATTACGGTCATTACGATCGTTTCCGCGCTCGTCACGTGAATCACGCTGACGCTCTGTAATTGTCGGTAATTGTAGAGGGCGCTCTTGCTGTACTTGTTTCAACAAAGCAGCAGCCAATAAATCAGTATCAACTTCAAGCTGTTGGCATAATTCAGCAACGGCATTTTTCATGAAATCTAAGTCACCATTAATGGTCTCTTGGATTTGCTCACCTAAACGAGATAAACGACGCTCTGCAACTGACTCTGGGCTAGGTACTTTCATTGGCGAAATACGGCTGTTAGTGGCGCGTTCGATAGTGCGTAACATGCGCATTTCACGATTGGTCACAAACAAAATCGCCATACCAGCACGACCAGCACGACCGGTACGACCGATGCGGTGAACATATGCTTCTGAATCATAAGGAATATCGTAGTTTACTACGTGTCCAATACGTTCAACGTCTAGGCCACGTGCCGCAACATCTGTCGCGATTAAAATGTCTAACTTGCCGCGCTTAAGCTGCTCAACAGCACGCTCACGAGCTTGTTGATTCATGTCACCATGTAATGGTGATGAAGCATAACCACGGGCTTCTAATTTTTCAGCTAATTCAACACAGCTGTTACGAGTACGAACGAAGATGATGATACCTTCAGTATTTTCAACTTCTAATACACGTACTAACGCTTCTAGTTTGTTGTGCTGTGATACTTGCACATAACGCTGATCGATAGACTCAACAGTTGCCTGGCTTGAGGCTATGCTGATGTTCACTGGATTGTTTAAGTGCTTAGCAGCAACACGCTTAATTTGCTCAGGCATAGTGGCCGAGAATAAGGCAAGTTGGCTATCAGCTGGCTTGTGCTCTAATACCCATTCGATATCGTCGATAAAGCCCATTTTTAGCATTTCGTCGGCTTCATCTAATACTAAGGCTTTTAGGCCATCTAGCTTTAATGTGCCACGGCGCATGTGATCCATTACACGACCTGGTGTACCGACAATCACTTGTGGTCCACGCTTAAGGGCGTTTAACTGTTGTTGCATGCTTTGACCACCGTAAATCGGTAGTACGTGGAAGCCTTTCATGTGTTTAGCGTAGCTACCAAATGCTTCGGCAACTTGAACCGCTAATTCACGGGTTGGTGCTAACACTAAAATCTGTGGGGCATTGATTTTCATGTCGATTTTGTTTAGTAAAGGCAGGGCAAACGCACCTGTTTTACCGGTACCGGTTTGTGCTTGACCGATAATATCTTTACCAGCCATAAGCGGGTCGATACTCGCCGCTTGAATTGGCGTTGGGTTTTCATAACCTAAGTCGTCAAGCGAACGCAACAAAGACTCAGACAGGCCGAGTTCGCGGAAAGTTTTTTCAGATGACATTGAGTTGTAGCCTTGTGGATGCGCACGAAGTTCGGAAGCTCGTGCTAAAGTTTCACAGACAGAAAATCAACCCCGTGTCGATTTCCCGCGCCGATATAAGGGGGCGTATTATAGCAGCAACTATGCGTGTTGACCACGTAAAAACTGAAAATAAACATTAATTTGCCTATTCGAGGTTAATATTGGCCTGATTCTTGATTTTTAGTATTTGTTAATTGGTTGAAATATGAACAATTGTTACTGTGAATTAGGTGATTTATGGGGCCTTAGTCAGTTTATCTATACTGAGCATTTGATACACTGTTTCAGCTACTGCCACAACAAAGTCGATGTCTAAGGTGCTTATTGTGTCGTCTGGCGTGTGGTATTGTGCATGGGGTGGTACGCCAAAATACACCCAAGAGTAACCTGCCTTATGGAATGCATAATGGTCTGATGCCCTTAGCCAATCACTTTTTCTCATCCGCCCACTTAACAACCTCGTGTGATGAGTACGGATACACAATTGATTTTGCTGCATCAACCCTGGCTCGATAAGTGCAAAATCAGCCAGATTGTGTTGACCTTCCATGTAGATTGCCCTGCGGCGGTCTGGGTGACCTATCATGTCTAAGTTAATGCTTAATTCAATGTCCATCTGTGGTTGTTGTTGTAACAACGCCACCAAGGCATCGCTGCCATACAAACCGGGTTCCTCAGCATCGGTGGCAACAATCATTACATTGACATCATCTAACGGCGGATTGCGTTGCCATTGGGCGGCAATGGCCATCATTCCGGCAATACCTGAGGCGTTATCATCTGCTCCCGGATACATGTTGCGTGCCGTTTGACCTAAATGATCATAATGCGCGGTGATCACTCGCCATCGAGTGGAGTGGGTTTTTGCCGCAATGGTGGCGATGATATTAACCCCAGAGACGGTCGAAAATTGATGCTGATAGCTAAACGGTACTGCAAATGTTGGCTGCCAAGGTTGTAATCCCATCTCAGTAAACCGCTTTATTAAGTAGTCTTGAGTGAGACGCGCACCGTGTGTGGCAGTCTTGCGGCCTTGAAATTTCGCAGAGGTTAAGATGGATATGTCTTGGGTGACTTGTTGATTGGCATCGGGCCAGGTGGTAGTGATATTAGGTGAGCATTGGCGCGGTGTTTGGCTACAGCCAATTAATAAGCTGCATAATAGGCTAAAACCGGTCACCTTAAGGCGAATTTGAGCAGTAAACATGGTGTGTTATCTCCTCTTATTCGCTTAAGGCTTGGTCGTTGATCTAAGCCTCGGATTGGGCTTTTTTCGCCTTTACCCGTTTGTTGTGTAACGCAAGCTTGGGCTTTAAGAATCTGGCCGTATGCGACTCTGGATGCTCTGCGATATCTTCTGGGCTGCCGGTGGCTAAAATCATTCCGCCGCCAGCACCACCTTCAGGGCCTAAATCGATAATCCAGTCTGCCGTTTTAATCACATCTAAATTATGCTCAATCACCACCACAGTGTTGCCGTGAGATTTTAAGCGATGCAATACTTCTAACAATAGTTGAATGTCGGCAAAGTGCAGGCCGGTAGTCGGTTCATCCAAAATATACAAGGTTTTACCCGTGTCGCGTTTAGACAACTCTTTAGCTAATTTAACCCGTTGGGCTTCACCGCCAGACAAGGTGGTTGCACTTTGGCCTAAACGAATGTACGACAAGCCTACATCCATTAAGGTTTGCAGTTTACGTGCTATTGATGGAATAGCAGTAAAATAGCCACGAGCATCTTCAACCGTCATTTGCAGCACTTCGTGAATGTTCTTGCCTTTGTATTTTACTTCTAAGGTTTCGCGGTTATAGCGCTTACCTTTACAAGCATCACAAGGCACGTATACGTCTGGTAAAAAATGCATCTCAACTTTAATTAAGCCATCACCTTGGCAGGCTTCACAGCGACCGCCTTTGACGTTAAACGAAAATCGACCTACCAGATAACCCCGGGTGCGCGATTCTTGTGTGCCAGCAAATAGCTCACGTATTGGGGTGAAAATACCCGTATAAGTGGCAGGATTAGATCGTGGCGTGCGGCCAATCGGGCTTTGATCGATATCGACTACTTTGTCGCAATGATCCATGCCTTTAATGCTTTTGTAGGGCGCGGGTTCGTCAACGGTGGCACCATTGAGCATATGATGAGCTATTTTAAAGAAGGTGTCGTTAATCAGTGTCGATTTACCTGAGCCAGATACCCCAGTAACACAGGTAAATAATCCCACTGGAATGGTTAAATCAACATCTCTTAGGTTATTACCCGATGCGCCAAATAACTCAATTACCTTTTTCGGATCGATTGGGGTGCGCTCGTCACTAATGTGTATTTGCTTTTTACCGGAAATATATTGACCCGTGACAGACGCTTCACAGTTAACAATATCTTCTAGGGTACCGTCGCAAATGACTTCACCGCCATGAACACCAGCACCAGGGCCGATATCAATAATGTGATCAGCAAGACGAATAGCATCTTCATCGTGTTCGACCACAATGACAGTGTTACCTAAATCGCGCAGGTGGATTAATGTTTGTAATAAGCGTTCATTGTCGCGTTGATGTAAACCAATTGACGGCTCATCAAGCACGTACATCACGCCCATTAAACCAGCACCAATCTGGCTGGCTAAACGAATACGTTGTGCCTCGCCACCCGATAAGCTGTCGGCTGAGCGTGACAAACTTAGGTAGTTAAGGCCTACATTGACCAAAAAACCGAGGCGTTGACTGATCTCATTTAAGATTTTTTCGGCAATTTTGGCCCGTTGACCTTCAAACACGACCGTATCGAAGTATTGTTTGGTTTCGCCAATCGACCACATTGTTAGCTGGGGTAAATTGAGTTCGCCAATAAACACGTTGCGGGCTTCTTCACGTAAGCGCGAGCCGCCACAGCTGTTACAAGGTTGCATATTAATAAACTTAGACAGTTCGTCGCGTACCGAGTTACTTTCGGTTTCGCGGTAGCGGCGGTCCATATTATTTAAAATGCCTTCAAACGGATGATTACGCACCACTACGTCGCCGCGGTCATTAATGTATTTAAAGGCGATGCTTTGTTTGCCAGACCCATACAGGACTATTTTTTTGATTTTGTCGCTAAGGGCTTCAAATGGCTGTTCGACATCAAATTTATAGTGTTCGGCCAGTGAACTGAGCATTTGGAAATAATAAAAGTTACGTCTGTCCCAACCGCGGATAGCCCCTCCAGCCAACGACAATTCGGTATTGGTGATAACGCGTTCTGGATCAAAAAATTGCTGCACGCCTAAACCGTCACAGGTTTGGCACGCGCCAGCCGGATTGTTAAATGAGAAAATTCGTGGCTCAAGTTCTGCCATCGAATAGCCACAATGTGGACAGGCAAAATTAGCCGAGAATATCAGCTCTTCAATATTGTTATCTTCCATACTGGCAATTTTAGCGATACCACCAGACAGTTCTAAAGTCGTTTCAAACGACTCCGCTAAGCGCTGTTTCATGTCTTCGCGAACTTTGAAGCGATCGACAACCACCTCAATGGTGTGTTTGATGTGTAAATCTAATGTCGGAGGATCGGTTAAGTCACACACTTCACCGTCAATACGAGCACGGATATAGCCTTGTGCCGATAAGCTTTCAAGCAGCTTAACGTGCTCACCTTTACGATCGTTTACCACAGGCGCAAGCAGCATTTGGCGGCTGTCTGCTGGTAAGGCTAATACTCTATCAACCATTTGGCTGACCGTTTGCGCCGATAAAGGCTGGTTATGCGTTGGGCAACGAGGCTCACCCACACGGGCAAATAATAAACGTAAATAGTCATAGATTTCGGTAATGGTACCGACGGTGGAGCGCGGATTGTGTGAGGTTGATTTTTGTTCAATTGAAATGGCAGGACTTAAGCCTTCAATATGATCAACATCGGGCTTTTCCATTATGCTCAAGAATTGACGCGCATAGGCCGACAGCGATTCGACATAACGACGTTGACCTTCTGCATACAAGGTATCGAAGGCTAATGATGATTTTCCTGAACCGGATAACCCTGTTATCACAATAAGTTTGTCACGGGGTATGGTTAGATTGATGTTCTTAAGATTGTGGGTTCGGGCACCGCGTATTTCAATTTTATCCATCGACTCGCTCTATGACTTATGTAAAACAAAACAGCAATCAGTATCGCATAGTTTATTGGCGGACTTCATATCAATTTTGTCTATGGTGGTTTTAAGATACGCATCGAACAGACCTAAGGTTTAACGTGCACCCATAAAACATCTTATATCAAAAACTGTGATTTCCTTTTGAGCTAATTTATGTCGCTGTGATAATATGCGCAGCTCATAATATTGTTGAATCACTTATCAAAGGGCACCGCATGGCCAGTAATGGACTGTCAGGTTTGGAGAAAAAGGTCGCATTTTCGTTAGCCGGAGTGTTTGGTTTACGAATGATGGGATTGTTTATGATTATGCCTGTCTTCGCGCTGTATGGTCAGCATTTAGAAGGCTTTTCACCGCTGTGGGTAGGTATTGCCATTGGTGCTTATGGATTAACCCAGGCTTTTTTACAGATCCCTATGGGTATTTTGTCCGACAAATACGGACGTAAGCCGATTATTCTCGGTGGTTTAGTCTTGTTTGCGATTGGTAGTTTAATCGCCGCATCGTCGGACCACATTTATGGCGTGGTATTTGGCCGTGCAGTACAAGGTATGGGAGCCATTGCTGCAGCCGTGTTAGCCCTTGCCGCCGATTTAACCCGAGACGAACAACGCACTAAAGTGATGGCCGTCATTGGCATGTGTATTGGTTTTTCATTCGCCTTGTCATTATTAGTCGGACCGATTGTGGCGCAGTATTTAGGCTTAACAGGGTTGTTTTTGTTAACCGCAGTATTAGCCGTATTGGGTATGTTAATCGTGCAGTTTTTTGTGCCCAATCCAATTAGCCAAGCGCCTAGAGGCGATACGGTAGCAACCCCGACAAAACTCAAGCGTATGTTGTTAGACCCACAATTATTTCGCTTAGATGCAGGCATTTTTATTCTGCATTTAGTGCTCACCGCGGTGTTTGTCGCCTTACCATTAGATTTGGTTGATGCTGGTTTAGTCAAAGAAAAACATTGGATGCTGTACTTTCCCGCGTTTGTTGGGGCCTTTTTCTTAATGGTGCCGCTGATCATCATTGGGGTTAAACGCAACAACACCAAAACCATGTTCCAATTGTCGTTGATGATCATGATGGTGTCACTTGGCATGATGGGGTTTTATGCTGATAATATTTGGGTGCTCAGTGGCGCCGTAGTATTATTTTTCACCGGCTTTAACTACCTTGAAGCATCACTACCGAGTTTAATTGCTAAGTTTTGTCCTGTCGGTGATAAAGGTTCGGCCATGGGCGTGTATTCGACCAGCCAGTTTTTAGGTGCCTTTTGCGGCGGCATGTTAGGCGGCGGAGCCTATCAACTCGTCGGCGCATCCGGGGTGTTTTTTGTCGCACTAGGACTGATGTGTGTGTGGTTATTCTTGACCATAGGCATGCAAAAACCTGTACTATTGAAAAGCTATACCCTTGAAGCTACAGTAAAAGATAAATCCGATGCACAAAATATGGCCAGCAAATTGTCGCAGTTAATTGGCGTCGTTGAAGCCATTGTGGTACTCGAAGAGAAAGCGGCTTATTTAAAGGTCGATGATAAATTCAATTTAAGCGAAGCGCGAGCTGTGTTAGGCTCTGTGGATTAGATCGTATTGATCGCTAAGCTTAGTATTCAGATAAGTAAACAGATAAAAATCTCAGGAGATTTCGATGGCCAGTCGTGGTGTGAATAAAGTCATTTTGGTAGGTAACTTAGGTAAAGACCCTGAGGTTCGTTACATGCCAAATGGCAATGCCGTAGCTAACTTTACCGTAGCGACAAGTGAGTCGTGGAAAGACCAGCAAGGTCAAACGCAAGAGCGGACCGAGTGGCACAACATTGTAATGTATCGTCGTCTTGCGGAAATTGCAGGCGAGTACTTAAAGAAAGGCTCTAAAGTTTATTTAGAAGGCAAATTGCAAACCAATAAATGGCAAGATCAGACTACCGGTCAAGACCGCTATAAAACTGAAATCAACGCCATGGAAATGCAAATGTTAGACAGCCGTAACTCGGGTGGTGATAACGCCAGTGGTGGTCAAGGTCAAGGTCAATATCAGGGGCAAGGACAAAACTCGGGGCAAAACCCTGGACAAAAGATGGGACAACAACAGTCTCGTCCCGCGCCAGCACCTCAAGCTCGTCCGCCACAAGCACAATATAATCAAACTGCACCTGCTTACCAAGCTCAACCAGATGCTGGCCAGCAAGGTGGTTACCAGCAACAACCGGCGCCAGCGCAACAAGCCGCTCCAGCTTATGCTCCAAAGCCAGCCGCTGCACCACAGGGTAATTTCCAACCACAAAATGCCCCTGCACAGCGCCCAGCACCACAGCCACAACAAAACTTCACTCCAGATTTGGATGAAGGCTGGGATGACGATATTCCGTTCTAGCAGACGGTTTATTTAAAACTGTAAATTGCTTAAAGCCACGTCTGTCGTGGCTTTTTTGTGTTTGAAAAATCAATATCGGTTGTGTGTTTTATGTAGGATGTAGAGTAGTCTTGTATGGTTAGTTTTGTAAAAAGACCACAGATGAGCTGCAAAGCAAAAATGGTAAGCTCGATGATACGAGTGATTTAGCCATATTTATCGTTGATGAGATTGGCATTTCGGTTGATTTACCCTATCGTTATTTATTCGCTATGCGCGAGATGTTTGCGATTCAAACAGTGCTAAATCTCGGCAAGAATATCTTTAAATTATATCACTGGGCTGACGAGAACCCTTGCAACGTCTATGAATGTATTCGTTCGGGGTATGTTTTTATTATGTTGCCAGCAAGCGTAAAATGCATAACGAAGATGATCTAAATAAAGTTCGACTTTAGTACTGACTTAGCGGTCAAGTTGAGGCTGCAGATGTTTCAAAAACCTGTTAGTAATGCACTGCGAAAGTGAACACTCGCGGGTCGTGTTAAAAGATTTGGATATTCTGGTTAATATACAGCAAACAACTCCACTGAACGCCTATGATTGCTACCGCATTACGCCGCTCGCTTTACGTTGGTCAATCGAGTTTTGGCGACTAGCTGCAACATGGTTTACTATGACTCTTGATATTCGTTCTTGTCAGTTGCCACAGCTTATAGGTGGTAATTTAGGTGTCAAGGTCGTCAATTTTGACGAAAAGTAGCAACTAAAAACTGACCTATTGATTTAACATATGGAGCTGCATGGCCTATGGGAGTATACTTGGCGCTATATTTAGAGTTTAAGCTCTAAAAAAGGATGAGTATGAATTTTTATGATCAAAGCCGCGCCCTACTTGGGCGCTTTAATTTAGCCAAAGTGCAGCTTAAAAGCCTTACTCGTCGTCTGTTCAGCCGTCCAACGAGGAATCTGGCTACTTTAGTATTTACGGGTGTTTTGACTGTTGTCAGTCAGCCGCTGCTTGCCGATGAGGTAGTCGCTTTGTCATTTGCTAAGGCTTGGCAACAAGTACAAAGAGTCAGTGATTCACAGCAGGCCCAATCGGCTCAAGTCGCCCGAGCAAAAGGGCTCGAAGAGGCTGGTGAAGACATGGACTGGCCATCGTTACAGCTCACTAGTAGTTATTCCTTGTTAGAAAAACCCTTAGCTCTGGATGTGGCCGAGCTTGGGATCGATGCAACAAGCTTACCGCCAGCTCTGGGTCAGATGTTAGGGGCACTGCCGAGCCAGTTTGCCTTTTCAGAGCAAGATATTTTTCGCACTAGCTTAAAAGCCATGTGGCCTATTTATACCGGTGGTCAGATCACCGCGGCTCAAGGGATACATAAGGCCAAAGTGGAGGAGAAAAAACAGCAGCAGGCCTTGGCGACAAGAGAGTTATTCCTTCTTCTCGTGAATCGCTATTACGGCGTTGCTGTCGCTAAAGCTACGGTGGAAACTAACCAGACCTTAGTCGATTCCTTAGCTGTGCATTTAGATCATGCTACTAAGCGCGAACAGCAAGGGCAAATCGCGAGAGTCGAAGTGCTCAATGCTGAAGTGGCATACAACAATGGCAAAATTAATTTAGCCAGCACAGTTCGCCAATGGGAAATGGCCAATATTGCTATGGCACGTATGCTAAAGCTACCTTCGGTAAATTTATATTCGGCACTTTTCATGCTCGATGAGTCGCCTTCTTTGCCTTATTTGTCGCAACTAACCCTAACGCAGCATCCCGCACTAAAATTACTTCAGGCGAAGGAAGCTCAAGCAGAAGGGCTGATTGATGTGGAAAAAGGCTTGTATAAGCCTAAGGTGTTTCTGTACGGTAACTATACCTTGTATGAAGATGACAGCACTTTATCCCATATTGAGCCAGACTGGATGGTAGGTGTTGGCCTGACTATGCCGCTTATTAGCCGAGACGGGCGCAGTGGTAAGGTTCGGGCGGCCAGGAGTGCGTTGCTGCAAGCTCGTTATACTAAGGCACAAACTCAGCAAGATCTCAGTTTGCTGCTCGATCAAAACTACCGTCAACTGTTACAGGCCAAGGAAGAAAGTCAGTCCCTCGATACCAGCTTAGCTTTAGCGAAGGAAAACCTACGATTAAGAGACATTGCCTTTAATCAGGGATTATCGACTTCCATAGACAGGGTTGATGCTGAAATCAAACTCAAAGCCGTGCACACTCAGCAATTAGCTGCCAAATATCGCTACCTACAGGCCTATGCGAGTCTGATGACGATAAGTGGTCAGCTTGATAAATTTATTAATAATAGCAACAGCTTGGAGAAATGATATGCAAGCTAACCGTATTCTAGCCCCCGTGGCGTTAGTGGCTTTAGGCTGTATTCTTGCCTACGGCGTGCACCTTGCATTTGTGCCAAAACCTTTATTGTTACAGGGGCAAATTGAAGCCAGAGAATATAATATCTCTTCCAAAGTACCTGGGCGCGTAGATCAGGTGCTGGTTAGGCGCGGGGATAACGTTAAAGAGGGTGATCTGTTATTTGCTATTAGTAGCCCAGAGCTTGATGCTAAGTTACTGCAGGCTCAAGGTGGTCTTGACGCGGCAACGGCTATGCAGCAACAAGCCATTAATGGTGCGAGGCAACAGCAAATAACGGCAGCCAAAGATCAATGGTCAAAAGCCAAAGCTGCGACGGAACTGAGTGACAAAACCTATCAACGAATTGAAAACCTGTTCGATGAAGGTGTTGTTGCACGGCAAAAGCGCGATGAAGCTTATACACAATGGCAGGCCGCCAAATATACCCAGCAAGCAGCCTATGCCATGTATCAAATGTCTTCCGAAGGTGCGCGCGTCGAAACCAAAGCCGCAGCAGCAGGTAAGACACGTATGGCAGAAGGTGCGGTTAACGAGGTGAATGCGATTTTAGCCGATAGCCAAATGCGCTCACCCAAAAAAGCTGAGGTGAGTGAGGTGTTATTACAAGCCGGTGAGCTCGCACCGAGTGGGTTTCCTGTGGTGAGCTTGATTGATATGCAAGATGCCTGGGCGGTATTTCAGGTGCGTGAGGATCTGCTATCTGAATTTACCTTAGGGCAAAACGTTCGCCTAACACTGCCTGCACTCAAACAGAGTTACCCCTTTCAAGTAACACATATTAGTGTGATGGGAGATTTTGCTACTTGGCGTGCCACCGAAAGCGGCCATGATTTTGACATGCGCACCTTTGAAGTTGAACTACGGCCTGTTGAGCCCATCTCTGGGCTACGTGTTGGCATGTCAACCTTGATACAGTGGTAACCCGTAATGCGCCCCCCCCTTAGTGCGTTAGTCATCAGAGAGCTTAAGGCCCTATGGCAAGATCCTTGGCAGCTGGCCTTGGTGAGCTATTTGCCATTAGTTGGGATCTTCATGCTCTGGTGGTTATTTAGTGCCGGACTGCCCCGAGCTTTACCTGTGGCTTTGGTTGATCAAGATATGAGCCAGCTAAGCCGCAGTTTAGGGCGTAACTTAGCGGCAAGCCCGGTGATCACCCCTATTAGTTATCCTGATTTACTCAGTGCACAACAAGCCATGAAAGAGGCGGAAGTATATGCCATGGTGGTGTTGCCCTATGGGCTTAGAAAGGATTTGCTCACAGCAAAACAGCCCGTTATCGACATTCGTTACAATGGACAATTTCTGCTGGTGGGTAAATTACTGGTAAGCCAAATCCAGCAAAGTTTAGGGGCGGGATTGTCTGAACTTGCGGGGATCAAGCAGATGGCCGCTGGGGTGCCTAAGGTCAAGGTAGAAACTCGTCTTAGGCCGGTGGCTAGCCAAGTGACGCCTTTATTTAATATGAACAAGAGTTACCTAGTGTTTTTATTGCCGCCAGTGTTAATTGCCCTCGGGCAGTTATTAGCTATGCTAGTGTTTGCCAACTGTTTAAGCCGCGAGGTGCGTTTAGGCAAGCTAACACAATGTTATCGTGCCGGTATTTGGCGGGTAATCGGGGTTAAGTTTTTGCTGTACACCCCATTGCTTATTTTACAGGGGAAACTTATTTTAGCCGTTTTATATCAATATCTTGCCTTACCTTTGGCGGGGAAGTTTGGTCAGTTATTGTTGGCACAATTCCTTATGATTTCGGCGGTATGGTTAATTGTGTTGGCGATCTTCTTTTTACTCTTAGATGCCACCCGACTTGTGAGTTTTTGTACCGCGTTATTTGCCCCAGCATTCCCCTTTATGGGCATTACCTTTCCCACTCAAAATATGCCGGTTTTAGCCCAGTGGTGGCGTCAAATTATGCCTTCAAGCCACTATATTGAAACCCATGTTGGGGTGGTTAGTTATGGCCAGAGTTGGTTTAATATGCTGCAACAAGTGGCCAGTTACTGGGGGTTTTTATTGCTTGTTCCGGTGATATTTTATTTAGTTAAGCGGCAAAGAAAAGCCTTGGCTGTGATGAGCACTGCCGATAAGCCCGATGATATTACGCAACCATCAAGGGGCATCTAATGCAGTTTTGGCAGTTAGTCTACTTAGATATTAAGCTCCTAATAAAAGATAAAGCCATTTCATTAACCTTATTTGGTGGGGTGATTTTTTATGCATTACTTTACCCTTTGCCTTACCTTAATCAGGTGGCGACTGAGCAAGAAATCGTTTTGGTGGACTTAGATAAATCGAGTCTTAGCCGCACTTTGGCCCGCCATGTGGATGCCAGCCCTAAGATAGCATTGGCCGCGTCATTAGATTCTATAACCAGCGCCCAGGAGTGGATTGAAGCCGATAAAGCCCATGGTTTACTGGTGATCCCTGAAGGTTTTCGTCGGAATTTAATTTTGGGTAAAGGGGTAACCTTAAGTTATAGCGGCGATGCTAACTATTTCTTAATCTATTCCGCGATTGCCGGAGGTTTAGTGGCCTCAGGGCTAGATATGGCTAAACAGGTGCAGTTTGTGGATTTATTAAGTGCAGGGGTTCAGGCCAAGCAGGCAGAATTATCCCTCAATCCAGTGACCCTTAATGCTGTGCCTGTGTTTAACCAAAGTTTAGGTTACCTTCCCTATGTGGTGCCCGCGGTATTATTACTGGTATTGCATCAGACGCTACTGATCGCCAGTGGCATTTTGGGGGCAGGCCAATGGTTGCATGACGGTTATTGGCAGCAAGTGTCGGCGTTAGAGTTAGTCTGTGGCAGAATTGTGGCACTCCTGTGTATTTATGCGTATTTAACCAGCTTTTACCTAGGATTTTGTTTTTATGCCTATGACTTGACACTGCAAGGCTCGCCCATAGAGTTAGCCCTGTTGATTAGTGTCTTTTTATTGGCAACCGCGGCAGCAAGTGTGGCGTTTAGTTGCCTATTTACCCGCAGAGATTTACCCACTCAAGTGCTGTTGCTTATTTCTATGCCGATATTGTTTGTTTCAGGCTTTGTGTGGCCATTAGAGCTTATCCCAACACCTTTGATCTGGCTGTCGCAAACCATCCCCGCCGTACCAGGCATGATGGGGCTGCTTAAACTTACCCAAATGGGCGCCGACTGGCACAGCTTGATAGGGCTTTGGCTACAACTGTGGGGACTGTTTGTTGTCTTCTTTGTCTTTGCTATTATTGGGGTTAAGTATCGACAGCGGCAATTTAAGTTATCGAAAAACTATCATTAGCCTTTGAGCACAAAGAAAATAACATATCCACTCTATTGTTCTGCTTGTTTTATTTTTTCACTCATCAAGGTTAATAGCGCTAGCAACAGGTGAAAATGCCGAGGCCTTCTTGGGTGCTCAAGGTTATATTTGGGATACACAATCAGATATGGCGTTGGCGTTAGTCGGCGCGCTCAGCGCACTGGTGATATTGAGCATTCCCCATGATAAGCAATTACACGCTGTGGCCTAGATTAAACCGCGGTAAAGGCTTTCAATGAGTATTGCCGAGCATAAACAAAAAAGAGGCGCATTTAATGCTCCTCTTTTTTGGTTAACTGACGTTTTTTATGAGCAAGACGCTTAAAGCACCTATAAACAATAAATGTTTGTTATTATTCTTTTAAGGCTGAAGGCGCTTAATGCTCTAACCATTCGAGCATGACCCGATTAAACTCCTCTGGCTCTTCTGCCATGATCCAATGGCGGGTATTGAAAGGAACCACCTTATTACCTGGAATAGACGCCATCTTGTGTTCCCATTCCTTAGAATGGAACATGCCGGGCTTGTTCTCGCCATACATAAATAGCAGTGGGCAGTTAACAACGAGTGGCAGATTGCCTAGGGGCTTACCTGTGAGGGTTTTGCTCCATTTCCAGTAATAGGAATAGGTCATGGAAGAGGTAATTAGCTTTTGATCTCCAGGGGCTTTTAACATCTTGGCCATCTTGCGTGTCATGGCATCACCTAAGCTGCCGCCTAGTTTCCAAGCCAGCGCTAGCCACATCTGGTAGCTGAACATGAATAGCTTCACTTTAAGGCTTAATTCATGTTCTATTGATCCAGCATCACCAATGTCTACCCCAATGATTCTATTTACTTTTATTTCATTCCTTAGGTAGAACTGGTAACCAAAGAAGCAGCCCCAATCGTGCAGCAACAAAGTAACGGGCTGACCATCGCTAACAGCATCGACGACTGAATTAATTTTGCTAATAATTTCTTCTAGTGAGTACATACGTCTGTTGGAGTCGAGTTCATAGCCTGGCAAGGTAAAGCGCACACAGCGGTATTTATCTTTGAGCACCTCAACTTGTTTGTCCCACAGCCTGTAGGTATCGGGCCAACCATGGATCATGACGATGGTTTCTTCGCCGCTGCCTTCTATGATGACGTCAAGATCATCGACTTTTATTATGTTACTCATCCTCTTCCCTTTCTATTGAGTAAATGCCTGCATTATTTGCTTAAATCCGCTTGATAGGGATTGGCATTAAAAATTTTATTTAACGTAACCTAATGTTGTAGTACTGATGTTATTCACTTTTATGAGCCATTAGCCGATGAACTTTTATCTTTTACTAGGGGCTTGTTGGCACTGCTATTGACGCAGGCATCTAAGCTTTCAGCCAGTACATTTAAGGCGCTCACTTGTTGAGTGAGCGCGGTCCCTTGGGCTGCTACTGAGTCTGAAATATGGTGTGTATTAACCACGCTGGTGGCCACGTGACTGCTGGCACAATTTAATTCGTTTAAGGCAAGCACTTGCTGGGACATAATATCTGCAAGCTGGTTGATATCCCCAAGGACTGGAGTAATTTGCTCAAGGATGCCCGAAACTTCGGTGGCCGTGTGTTGTATCACCTTTTGACCTTGAAGTACTTGCTCCTTGCTATTGTCCAGAAGTGTGCGAATTTCAATGGCTGAGTGTCTACTCTTAGCTGACAGCTCTCGTACTTGATCTGCAACCACAGAAAAGCTTCGGCCCTTGTCACCTGCTCTGGCGGCTTCGATAGCAGCATTGAGTGCCAGCAAGTTAGTTTGATCGGCAACCGAGGAGATAAGATCCGCGACAGACATAATTGCTAGGTTGCTATCAAGAATATGGTCAATTGCCTGGGTCGATGCCAGTAAAGAGCTAGCACTTCGTTCAGCTTGAGTGCTAATGACTTGGCTGCGCTCTTTAAGGCCGCAAACAAATTGCTCTGACTGGGCGATGTCTTGGGTCATCTGCTGTAATTGTTGGTTCATTTGCTCTGTGGCACTGGCTTGGGCATCACAGTTAGTGTTTAGTGAGGTCACTTGGCTGTGAAGTGCATTGGCTTGCAAGGCAAGCGAACCGGCCACTTGGCTTAATTGGTTTGCATTTTCACCGGCACTGCTAAGCACCCCCGAGAGCTGTTCTTCCCCTGCTAAAGATTTCGCTGCAGCTTGTTGCATTTGTTGCTGAGATTCTTGGGTGAGCTTATGGGCTTTATCCCGTTGAATCGCGGTAAAACCTTGGGCTATAACAATCACGATAAGCGGCAGTAATACCCCAGCCCAAGTTTCGACATTGGCTTGGTCTGCAGTCAGGATTAGATGAGGTAGGGGGATATCAGCTAATACGCGCATTAACATAGCACTGGTTGCAGCTATGACGACTAGGCTCCAGATGACGGCGTTGATTAATCGAGTTGTAAGAAAAATCGCTATTATTATCAATGGGATCCAAAAAGCTTGTGCCGATATAGGCCCACCACTTTGATACACAAGATTGAGGGCGTGTAGCACTACGCCAGCCAAGCCCAGATTAATCGCCAGCCAAGGGCTGCGAAGCCACTTAATTAACAAACCTGCGCCAATTTGTGTGATGACCACACCAACAGAGGTGTATAACAACAGTTGGTTTTCGTATTGGTTCCACTTCATTATGCTGTAAAGGCCAGTACAGATGGAGAGTAAAGTGAAAAACAACAGCGTGTCGATATTGCGAAGCTCATCAGAACCCCAGCTGTGGAATTTGGGTAAAAAGGCACTGCGCCAGAGGGTGAAGGGGGTCATGGCTTATCCTTTTCCGGTGGTAAAAAGTGAGCAAGTAGCCTTGCTCACTCACTTATAGGGCAGGTAGTTATAGATCTAACATGGCCTCTTTAAGATCATCATCAGTAGGATCTTCACCCAGCCAGATAGCCAGTAAGGCTTTTCTAAAGTCTTCGCCTTTGGTGACAGACAGTTGCTTGTCGTTTTTATAGCTAATTACCCCTTGGCCAACGATGCTGACTAAGGTGAATTTATCTCCGGTTTTAATCGGCTCAGCAAAGGTGGCAATAAAGGCACTAATACCACTATCTATGGCCGAAGTATCGCCATGGGTAGCGAGCTGGAAACCATCATTCATGGCATCGGTCATTTTTTCTGAGGTGATCATATCTGAGGTGATATTGAGCTGGATAACCACAGGCGTTTGGCCATTAATAACCATTTGGGCATTGTCTGTTTGGGTTAAGGTAAATAGCGAGCCTACATATAAATCCATGAAGAATTTACTGCGAATGCCGGCACCATTGAGTTGCAAATGTTGTTCTTGCACTGTGAGGGTGTCGGGCAAGGTAACATCGCCGATCTGAGTATCGGCAAAGGCTGAGCTGCTACATAAGAGGACTAGGGCTAACCCAAGAGATTTTTTTATCACGATGAACTCCAATTTATAGATAAAACAAGGTTGTTGATAACAAACGCTTTAGACTGCTAACTGTTTAGGCAACATATGATCTAGCTGACAATTATGTTAAAACTCGTCAGCGGGCAGCACTAATGCTGCCCGCCTTGATGATTAAAATGCCTGGTTGTATTCAACCCAGTAAGAGTCATCAGTGTCGTCACTGTTGTCAGTTTTGTAGTTTAAACGAATGTTTTGACGCTTGTTCATTTGATAGGCGACGGCTATTTCACCTTGAAAACTTGGCATTTGTAGGCCGCCATCGAGCACGTCATCATGCCAAGATTTACCTTGTAGTTCTTCGGTGTAAGAGGTGCTTAACAGTACCCAGTAGTGCTCAGAAAGGGTGTAACGGGTGTAGATCATACCTGTCATGATTGTTGATGCTATGTCGATACCACTGCTAGACATGTTAGCGGCCGCAGCCTTTTCTGGTGGCAGCAGTTGCGACATATTGTCTTCAACTACCACGGCGCCAGCATACAGAATTGGCCATATGTATAGGTCTTTGGTGACGGGAATGGTCATCACAGGACCTGCTTGGATGACAGCAAAGTTACCGTAGAAGGGATGGTCACCAAACACGGCATCGGCTGACCAGCCTATACCATTGTTAGTGTTAATTGTGCCGTAACGTAGACGGAAAGACCGTTCAATCTTAGTATCGTTAAAGGTTGGAACTGATCCAT
Source organism: Shewanella sp. CAL98-MNA-CIBAN-0140 (assembly GCF_040309905.1). Taxonomy (NCBI): domain Bacteria; kingdom Pseudomonadati; phylum Pseudomonadota; class Gammaproteobacteria; order Alteromonadales; family Shewanellaceae; genus Shewanella; species Shewanella sp. CAL98-MNA-CIBAN-0140. The sequence goes on along the minus strand of NZ_JBEOPI010000002.1, from coordinate 156,157 downwards.
AGGTAGGGTGAGAGACCATGCCACTAAACTTAGGGGTGTCGGCATCTTCATTGAAGACGTTTTTCGCTTCGAAAATCACCCCGCTTTTTTGACCGCTGGTGGCGCTCTTTTCAGACAACATCAACTGACCTTTGATGTTAAAACCATCGTTACCATAGGATGCGCCAACTGAGGTAGACACGTCTGTGGGGTCAGACATGTCAATATCATTATTTATCTCTTCGGCAATGGCGCTAGCAGAAATCATTGAAGAAAGGATTGCTATGGTAAGTAATTTTTTTTTCATGTTTTACTCCAGAATCTTATCATTATCATTAATGTGTTTTATTAACGTATGGTCAAGCAGTGGAACGGTGGCATCAGCAGGGGAAGTGACTGATGCCCTGAGTTAAGCTAAGTTAAGTTGGTGATTTTTCCATTTTTTACTAAAGAAAACATAAGCATAAGCACTATTGATTAGGAAGCTGGCAAGGCCTGCCGCTAACATAAGTTCATCATTACGGGGTAAAGGCACTACGTTGCTTTCGTACATAAACGGAAAGCAGAAGTAGTACATAAACGAGCCTGCCAACGTAAATGCGCGGGCTTGTAACCAAGTGCCTTTTTTCACAAACAGGGCCGGTAGGGTCGCCGCAAGCAACACCATGGCTTGGGCTGTGGCAGAACCGGGGAAATTAAGGTAGACAAAAACGATATTCCACACGTCGTAGGCGATGATCCAGAAGGTGGTCATGGCAGGCCAGATCATGTCTTGTTGTTTGCTCTTGTCGGCGGCAATCATGGCCCAGCCAGTCAAGGTGATGATGGAGAGCACGCCACCAATGGCATTTAAGATATTGGCCATATTACCCATAGTGAAATCTTGGGTCACGGCTTCGGCAATGTTAACGGCTAGGAAGGCGGCTGCGCCGAACTTAGCCCATTTTATATTCCCAATCTTAGTGAATCGTATTAAGGTGAATAGTCCAGCAGCGAAGATAACTGAATAGAGTTTTACCCATTTAAACCAGTAGGTGATGCCGTAGCTTGACCAGAGTGGAATAAGGACGATGGGCAGCAGGAACCAGAGTACGTAGTTACTCCATTTATAGCGGCGACATATTTCATTGAGTAGCATCAAACCACACAATACAAACAGAACATGGATGACAGCACGAACCATGTGCCATTCGTGGATCTTAAACTTGTCACCATCGAGGCTAAATTGGATTTGGCTGTCGTCGATGAACGTTAAACGGGCACCATCAAAATCAGTGATTTCATTGCCTGGGGTGCTAGTAATGACTAGCTCGCCTAAATGTTCATGCCATTGTTGTTGCTCAACCTTGTTAAACCCGCCAGATTGTTTCATGACGTTAACGTGGTTATTTTCAGTGAACTCTAGGCGATAGAATAAACTGCCTTCACCGGGTTTTCCGTCTCTTGTGCCTTGCCAGACTTCCCCTTGAAGCTGCAGTGCATCTTGGCTTTGGGTGTCTGCAATGGCTTGCTGAGCACTGCCGGTGCCAAGGAGCAATAGCAGAGACAAGGCCATGGATTTGAGTGTGATAAATTTCATATGCTTCCCCTCTTAGCGTGAACTCTTGGCAGTGTTGGCGTTGGCTTAAGCGTTTTGGCTTAAGCCAACGCCTTGCAGTACTAGGCCGTTTGTTTAACGAGTTTTGGTTCAAGGTCGCTAATTAAGGGCGCAGGATTGTCACCGCAGGGAGGTTCGTTTGTTGGGCTGGTTTTCTGCTTGTAGAAGTACCAGATTGCAAACGGGATATGCAGAGCCAAGTTGACAGCGCCCCAAACCCATAACACATTGTCATTAGCCCAGCTGCTGGAATCCATCAGGGGAGTGAATATGTCGGAATTGGATCTTATCAAGATGTGAAAAGCTAAGGTGTAAACTCGCGCTATGATATATAGCTCTGGACGGCCTTTGATGATGGGGTAAAGCTCAGCCGCCATCAAAATACAGAAGGAGCTAGCGAAGAAACCAGGGTTTTCACCGAAGACGAAAGCTAAGTTCCAAGTGGTGTAGAGGAAGTTCCACGCCGCCGTTGAATAGAGCAGAAGATCATTTGGCTTGTCTCTGCCTATAACCCAGAACTGACGCTTACCATTCTTATAGCGAGGGAATGGAATTGTGATACATAAGATGAAACCACAAATAGCGTTGAAGTAGTTTGCCGTTGCAAAGTCTTTTAGCGTCGCTTCAGCAATGTTAAGGAATAACACTGCATAGAGCACTTTAAGTACCCAATCACCACGGAAGAAAGACAGCACCCGGTTTGGGTTATCGTTATAGAGCCAGGCAATCCTAGCACCACCGACAACAATAGCCGTTGGTAATAAAACGCTAACTGATTTTGCCCAGCGAAACCAGCCGTCTAAGTGATCAACCCATAAAGGGGCGGTGAGTAGGGACAGCACCCAAAACACTGCCGTTAGTCTTGGTGTCCGGCGCATGCCTTCAACCAATAAGAGTAAGAAAACGATGTAACCACTCATAGATACAACATATTGCCACACGGGGATTTCCATAATGCCTCCAGATAGCCCATTGAAAGAGTTTAACAACTCTATAACTAATTAGAGCTTATACTCTAAATTAGAGCATATACTCTAGTTTGTTGGAGGTTATGACTGTGATCTAGCTCTCATTCGTTATATCTCTGTTTGTATTTTTAGGTTGATTTTGAAATTTTGTGATCTAGTGTTGGTTTTTTGGTGGTAAATGTACTTTAAACGTTACTTTATTAGGTTTAACTTAGGTTTAACTTAGGTTGAACTTAGGTTTTTTTAGTGTGTTTAAGAGATATCTTTGGAGGCGGTAGGAAGGGATCGGTATTATATTTAAGCGCCAATAGGTACAAAAGGAGCCCTTAGGCTCCTTTTTTGATCTACAGGATTAATCTCGAGGATTGACCATATTGTTTCTTGGTTTGCATAGACGATGCTCGCGGCACCTGCTGAGCGGTCACGTTGAGGAGCTCAACGACCAAAGTCTTTAGCGTTCTCACCACCAGAGTCTTAAGCTATCTCACCACCAGCTTCACCAATGTTCTGCGCTCTGTCACATACGTGAACTTTACGTAGATGCTGTAGAGCGTCTTTAGCCTACTTTCTGGTAAATCAGCGGTTGTTACTTGATCCTATTACTGGATTTGACCAATATAACGGCTGTCTATGTTAACTTCGTTAGCGATAGCACTAACGATATTACCCACACCATGTTCACGACCCATATCGATAACATAAGGTTTTATCTTCACATCTGGGTTATTGTTAAGGCTGTCGGCGTTGCCAAAACCTGTCTATGAAGTTTATATAATCCATTTTTATATTGCCTATTAACTACAATGATATTGGCAAGTAACATGTTTGTGTCCTAGCAACAGGCTGACGCTTAACCAATATAACTTATTGAATCGTTCTGCCAGTGAAAAAGTTTATTAAGCAGTTGATTAAATTCATCTTATACTTGCTCTCTTTTTGAACTAAAACCATTAGCTCCTGTCATAAAAAAACACCTTGCCAGTGACCTGACAAGGTGTTTGATTTATGCAATAAACGTGTGTGTTAACACCAGTATTATTGGTTTACTCTTTGTATTTTAATGTGCCATTGGCTTTAATTTCGTCGTACCACAAGTTATGGTGCTGTGAAGCCCAGTTTTCGTCGCAATAGCCCGAGACCATACACTCCATACCGCCTTCACTGAGTACGGTCGCCATCCAAATATGCACTATGGTAAACGCGACAATAATCACAGCGCTGACGCCATGTATAAGCAGCGCAAGCATTGACCATATTCGTGGTAAATCAAGTGTAGGGAAGACTAACATTATCCCGGTCACACTGATGCAAAGACCGAAAATAGCTAAGCTCCAGAACCACATTTTTTCACCCGCATTGGCAAACCCACTGTCTGGGTGTTTACCTTTAAACGGGCCAAAGTTAATGTAGCCACCGACTACTAAAAACCATTTTAAATCATACAGTTTAACGGTTTGTAGTGGCATCCACTTGATAACACACGCCAGCCAAGACACCATAAAAATGGGGCTAGACCAATCGTGGCTAAACTTGCTAAAGGCGATTATTCCTGCCCAAATATCGTCGCCGACATACGGGGCTAAGAAATGGCGTCCAAGCATAATGACCAAACCAGTTAACATCATGATTAGGCACGATACGGCCATAATCCAATGCAACCAAAGATCCGCTTTGCTCCAACGAAAGACCATTTTGCCGGAAAAGCCTTTACTCAGTGTAGATGGACCATTAACAAAGTAAAAGACTAAAAAGGCTACAAAAACCCCGACAAAAGCTAGGCCTAGTAACGGTTTTAGATAAGTATTTCGTAATATTTTGCCTTCATTACCCGCGACATTTATTAGAATATCAGCATCTACACCTTTATATGTGCTGTAGCCTGATTCACCGGCTTTTATTGCACGCCAGAGATCGGCATCACTGGTCATCGACTTTGCTTGTTGCTGGCTTGATTGTTCATCGGCGGCATACACAGGCACTGTAGCCAACCCCAATCCCATACACAGAACCAACAGAGCAAATATCCTGCGCAATGATTTGTTTAACATTAACGTTAACATTGTCACTCCTTAAAATGGCTGCGAACAAGGTCGCAGCCCATGCTCTGATTAGATTATTTCGCCTGTTTTAGGATCGTAACCCCAAATTGCATTGGGATTACCACGTGCTGCCATGCGCTGACGATAAATGTCAGACACTATGCCAGCGTCGCCCGCAAGTAATGCCTTAGTCGCACATAACTCGGCACACATGGGTAATTTACCTTCTGCGATACGGTTTGAACCGTATTTTAGATGCTCAGCTTCTGAATGATCTTCTTCTGGGCCACCGGCACAGAAGGTACATTTATCCATTTTGCCGCGGCCACCATAAGTACTCTTTTGCGGGAACTGCGGCGCACCAAATGGGCAGGCATAGAAGCAATAACCACAACCAATACACGTATCTTTGTTGTGTAGCACGATGCCGTCTTCGGTACGGTAGAAACAATCTGCCGGACACACCGCCATACAAGGTGCATCGGTACAATGCATACATGCGACTGAGATAGACACTTCACCAGGAACACCGTCGTTCAGTGTCACCACGCGACGACGTTGAATACCCCACTCTAAAGCAGAGTCGTTTTCGTTTTTACAAGCTGTGACACAACCGTTACATTCGATGCAGCGCTTGGTATCACATAAAAATTTCATTGTAGCCATATTGGCAATTCTCCTCGCTTAACTGCAATTACGCTTTTTCAATCTGACAAAGCGATGCCTTGGTTTCCTGCATTTGAGTTACAGGGTCATAACCATAAGTCAATGCCGTGTTAGCAGATTCACCAATAACGTAAGGCACTGTGCCTTCTGGGTAGTTAGCCGCTAAACTTTCGCCATGCATGACACCGGCAAAGTGATAAGGCATCCAAGTCACACCAGGCTTAACGCGTGGCGTTACCATGGCCTTAATCTTAATGCGTCCACCTTCAGCGCCTTCTAACCATATTGAGTCACCATCGCGTAGTCCGCGATCCGCTGCATCCGCTGGGTTAATTTCAACAAACATTTCTTGCTGTAATTCTGCCAACCAAGGGTTAGAACGCGACTCTTCACCACCGCCCTCATACTCAACTAAACGGCCAGAAGTCAGTATTAAAGGATATTTAATAGAACTATCATGCTGTTGAATTGATTTATATAAGGTCGGTAAACGGTGAACTTGCATATCATCGTAAGTGGGATATTTAGCGACTAAGTCACGACGCGGGGTATACAAGGGTTCACGGTGAATAGGCACTTGATCGGGGAAATTCCACACGATACAACGCGCTTTAGCGTTACCATAAGGGCTACAACCATGCTTCACCGCGACACGCTGAATACCGCCAGAAATATCGGTTTTCCAGTTTTTGCCTTCAGCATATTGTTTCTCTTCAGCCGTTAAATCATCCCACCAGCCAAGCTGTTTAAGCATGCCTGAAGTGAACTCAGGGTAACCGTCTTGGATTTCTGCACCTTGAGAAAAGCTATCTTCTGCTAATAGATTTTTTCCTTGGTATTCAACACCGTAACGGGCGCGGAAGTTACCACCACCCTTTGACACATGTTTACTTGTGTCATACAAAATTTGAGTACCTGGATGTTTCTGTTCTGGTGTTCCCCAACATGGCCAAGGTAAACCGTAGGTTTCACCTTTTACTTCGCCACCGGCAGCTTCTAGGGTCTTATTGCTGAATAAGCCCCAGTTTAGGGTGTGTTGCTTAATACGCTCAGGGCTTTGGCCCGTCATACCAATAGTCCACATACCACGGTTAATTTCGCGAGTAATGTCTTCTATCACCAACATGTCGCTTGAATCTTTAGCGATACGCTTGGTGTACTCTTTATCAAAGCCCAGCTTTTGCGATAAGCGGTACATGATTTCAAGGTCAGTTTTCGATTCAAATAATGGCTCGATCACTTTTTCACGCCATTGTTGGCTACGACCAGAGTTAGAGACTGAACCCTCTGTTTCAAATTGAGTCGTTGCAGGTAACAAGTACACGCCATCTTGACGACGGTGCATAACTGCTGCCATGGTTGGAAATGGATCAACCACTACCACAGTGTCCATCTTGTCTAGTGCATCACGTACATCAGCCTGACGAGTTTCAGTGTTAACCGATTGTCCCCAGAAGAAGCCCATACGCACACGGTCTTTCTGAGCTAAATGCTCAGGCGTTTCTAACACACCATCGTGCCAGCGAGAACATGGAATACCCGGGGTATTCATTGGTACACGGCCTAAATATTTGTTTTGATCAAAGCGTGATTTAACCCAATCTAAATCTAGGCTCCAGACATTGGTCCAATGTTCCCATGCGCCAGAGGTTAAACCGTAGTAACCCGGTAGATTATCGAATAATAAACCTAAGTCAGTCGCGCCTTGTACATTATCGTGACCACGGAAGATGTTAGTACCACCACCTGAGACACCCATGTTGCCAAGCGCAAGCTGTAAAATACAATAAGCACGTGTGTTAGCATTACCCACGTGATGCTGAGTACCACCCATACACCAAATAACGGTACCTGGACGGTTATCAGCCATTAGTTTAGCGGCTTGGTAAACTTCTTCTTCGCTACAACCTGTGACACTGGCCACTTCTTTAGGTGGGAACTTCTTGGCTTCTGCACGAATGGATTCCATTTCGAAAACACGTTCTTTAATAAAGGTTTTATCTTCCCAACCATTTTCAAAGATGTGCCATAACATTCCGTAGATAAACGGAATGTCAGTACCAGGACGTAGGCCACAATGTAGGTCTGCGTGTGCAGCAGTACGGGTAAAGCGAGGATCGACAACGATTAATTTAGCGTTGTTTTTCTCTTTTGCGATCATGATATGTTGCATTGCAACCGGATGCGCCTCTGCAGGGTTAGCACCGATAAAGAAGATTGCATTGGCATTTTGAATATCATTAAAAGAGTTAGTTTGCGCACCGTAACCCCAAGTGTTAGCAACACCGGCTACCGTGGTAGAGTGACAAATACGAGCACAATGGTCGATGTTGTTCGTGCCCCACATGGCGGCAAATTTGCGATACATGTAGCAGCCTTCGTTCGAAAACTTAGCGCTACCCATAAAGTAGATCGAATCAGGACCTGACTCTTTACGAATATCCGTCATCTTGTCGCCTACTTCGTTAAAAGCTTGCTCCCAAGATATTTTTTTCCACTTGCCGCCGACCAATTTCATTGGGTATTTAAGGCGTTTTTCACCGTGACCATGTTCGCGTAATGCCGCACCTTTAGCGCAATGTCCACCATTGTTAAATGGGTGGTCGAATGCAGGCTCTTGACCAGTCCACACGCCATTTTGTACTTCGGCATATACACCACACCCTACGGCACACGCACTACATACAGTACGTTTGATTTCAGTGGGTGCATTGTGGGGCACATCTTTCGCTTCAGCACGACGGATCATGCCAGTGCCCATCATTGATGCTGCCGCAATACCGCCGGTGGCAACACTCATTTGCTTCATAAATTGACGACGATTAATACCAAGCTTGTTTGAAGCTTCATTGGTAGGAGCCGTGATTGATTTGCGAGTTAATTTCATCGCTTAAATTCTCCTAAACTAGCCGCGTAAGCTATCGTAATAATTGCGAATGTGAGTTGTTTCTTGATAGCCTTTAGTGCGAGAAGTGCTAGCACTTTTTTCTGTTGCATTAGCAATATTCATGCCAGTTGCGGCAATCGCGACACTTGCTGTACCACCAATAGTGATGGCTTTTAGTAAAGATCTGCGATTCAAATCAAGTTGTTGCTTACTCATTAAATCTCCCATCGAAACGACTATTTTCTGCAACATGTTGTAGAGGTTGCATTTTTGTTGTATAAAAATGAATAATCACTACACATATATGTAGTGCTTATTTTCGCGGTCATACTAAAAGAATGAGAATAGGCTTAATTGATCTATATTAAGAATGTGGAGGTTTATTCATAAAAAAGCTAAAAATGTTTGCCAGATCACACAGGTGACTGTTCACTAAAACAGCAGCGATATAAAATCAATAGTCAGCGTCTGGCGAACGACGTCTTGCCTAGATTAATGCACCAGGGAAAGAGGCTGTTGAGATCGCAGTTTGGGTAGGATAATGGCTCTAAGCAGGGTTAAATGTTATCGAATGGTGTTAGCCCATTCGCTTTAGCCGCAAGCGTCTTAAGCAAGCATTGCTTAAGACAATCAACATACTTGGGTAGGCTATCAGGTACAATTTTCTTAGAATGATTATATCAAATATCAGCCTAATCAAGACCAATACCGTGATCTATATGCTGGCGTTAAGCATAGATGCTGTTAAGGACCTCTTGAGTAGCGCGGCCGGATTGCTGTGTAGCAGGCTGATTGATTAGCTATCGGTATTAGTAGGTAATTGGCCCTGCGATTAACCATCTTAATCAGCAAATACACAGCCGTATAGTACCAGCGAGAAGTGCGTTGCATTCTTGTTTAACAGTAGCGGTTTAGCAATAGCGGTTTAACACTAGCGATAAATTAGCTTGGCAGTAGGACGAATTTGCCAAAATGCTGTTTTTTCAAAAACTCAGTTTGAGCCTCTACAATATTTTCTAAAGCATATGTTCTTGCGACCAAAGGTTTTATTTCATTGTTTTCAATGTACCTTATTAGGTTGGGGAACACGGGTTCATCCCATGCCGTTGTACCGATCAACCCAATATCTTTTAAATAGAGTTGGCGAAGGTCTAATGACACAATCGGTCCCGCTATAGCTCCTGAAGTCACCAGACGGCCACCGCGTTTTAATATTTGCAGAGCACGGCCGAACTTATCACCGGCCACATTATCAATAACGACATCTATTGATGATTCCCCCAACTCCTTAACGAGATTTGCCTCACGATCAAAGACACTATCTGCGCCCATTTTTTTCAGCTGGGCATGGTTTTTTAATGATGCGACCGCAATGATGTGCGCGCCTCGACGTTTCGCTAACTGAACAGCCGCTGAACCTACGCCGCCAGATGCTCCCATAATTAACACACGCTCACCTTGGATAACCTGTGCTCTATGAAGCATGTTTTCTGCGGTGCCGTAAGCACACGGTATGCTCGCCAATTCATCATCTTGCCATGTTGAATCAATAGGGAAAACTTCTGTAGCCCATACTTTTACGTATTGGGCGAATGCACCATCAAAGTCAGATGCCATCCAGATATTGTCCAACGAACCAAATCCATTTACCCGGATACAAGGTCGAATTAACACTCTCTTGCCAACAAGATGTTGATCGTGGTTCTCTGCTGTTTTTAAGACCTCGCCACAACAATCTGTTCCCTGGATCAGCGGAAATGGTGTTGCCGCATTCCAGCCTCCATCAGCTAACGCTTGTTGATCCACGTTGTCGGCCATATTATTGGTTGACTCACTCACCTTGGCAGAATACCAGCCTAAACGAGTATTAATTTCGGTGTTGTTCACACCCGCTGCGAGCACACGAACGAGAACTTCATTTGCTTGCAGTTCTGGAATGGGGACATCTTTATAGACCAGTTGCTCCATTCCGCCACTGCCCATGGTCACAACGGCTTTCATTGTTTTATTCATCATTAGCACATCTTTCCTATAGAATGGTATTCGTTGTATAGTGGTCACTATACTTGCATGTAGAGGCGAAAATTGTCAAAAAAAAATGATATAATGCACACCGCTGAAAAGTTATTTTATGAAGAGGGTTTTCATCGCACAGGTGTTGCAAGGATAGCTTCAAAAGCAGGGACAACGCAGAGAACGCTCTATAAGCACTTCCCGTCCAAGGAAGACTTAGTTCTATGCATTATGGGTGAACGTGAGTCTCGCTACTTTCAAGATTTTGCTAGATTAGCGCGCTTAAATACATCTCACTTCCATGCACTGATCCCGTTTTATTCATTGCTGAATTGGTTAGAGAAAGAGGCTAGTCATGGCTGCTTTTACATGCACGCTTTAGCAGAATATAAGGGTAAGCACTCACGTATCGAGAATTTCGTCTTGGAGCACAAGCAGCGAATGCGAGTCGACCTTACTCAACGCTTACAGCATGACGGTATTTCTGATGACGATTTGGTTTCAATATTGATAATACTACTCGAGGGCGTAACCGCTATATCTGCAATTGGCTCACCTCGTGATAACTGCCTGCAGGTGATCAAACAGGCTGAATGGATAATTAAGCAGAGTGCTAAAATCAAACACAATCAATAGCCTTGAGTATGACTGCAATTATGTTCAATAAGTTAATGTCGATTTTATAGCTGTCATAACCGTGGCGGTAGCTTTTTGGGCGCGACGCTAACGAAGAATTGACCGTGATATACCACTTTTTAAAATATCAGCAGATATTTTTTTGCGATGGCAATATCCTATAAACACCATCTGCTGATGGCTATACACTATCCGAGACAAACTATCCGAGACAAACTATCCGAGATAAATGATGAGAGATAAATGATGAGAGATAAATTAAGAGCTAAAATTATCGACGTTTGTGATAAAAAAATTGCCAGTAAAGGCGATAATGTGGGGTTGTCATTTTATGCTTTTTTTGCCAATAAAAATGATAATCCTGAGCTACTGATGGAAGCGGCGACATGGTGGATCCAGACTCATCAATTAGATCATTTCGTTAAGGCTGATAAAATTAAACAAATGATTAATAATGGCTTGTAATGATCTGCAGCACTTATGCGCGTTAAGTTATTAACAATCGGTTATCAACAACCCATCATCAACAACCCGTCATCAACCAACTAGTCATCAACAAACGATCAACGAGCATGTTAAGCCATACCTTAATGGATAAGGTGGGTCATTTAGCTGATTCGATCACGACATAAGTTATTTTTGAACGATCAATCAAACTTGTATTAATGGTTTCAGTGGTTTTAATGTTATATTTCCAATCTTGAGTATCGTAAACGATAGTAAATGTTGTGCTCAATACCAATATAGAGAGCAGATACTTTTGAATAAAAGCCGGAGGAATGGGTGGCAGTAATGGGTCGACTATTAGTTATTATGTTCACGCTACTGTTTTTAAGTGGATGTGCTAGCACCTCCACACCGGGTGATCCACTAGAATCGGTTAATCGAAAAAGTTGGTATTTCAATTACCAGATAATGGATAAACATCTGCTAAAACCCGCCGCCGAAGGTTATGAATATGTTCCTCATTCTATCCGAAATGGTGTGACGAACCTGCTATCGAATTTAAGCGAACCACTCTACGCCGTGAACAATCTTCTACAAGGTAAAGTGACCGACAGTGGCAGCACAGTGTTACGATTTGTATTGAACACAACAATTGGTCTTGTCGGTATTTTTGACCCCGCCACTGGCATGGGATTACCTAAGAAAGAAGAGACCTTTGCGCAAACATTTGGTGCATGGGGGATCGGTAATGGGCCTTATATTATGTGGCCTGTTTATGGCGCCAGCACGGCACGCAATACCGTCGGTGATTTTGTTGATATTTTTGTCTATCCTTTATCTATTCTTTCATTTGAGCAAAGAGCCGGTAAATTTGTAGTAGAAGGTTTAGACAGTAGGATTGAATTTCAGCAATATGAACCCATATTAGATGGGTCGTTAGATCCTTATGGCTATGTTAAAGATGTCTATCTGCAACGGGATGCGCACTTGGTCAATGATGGCCAGACCGATGAGATTGAGACTGATGAGTTTGACTTAGAGTTTGACATGGAGCTTGATGACGAACTATTAGGTGACGAACCACTTGATAACGAATTAGTAGATGAACAACCTTTAGATATTAAAACGTTAGAGACCAAACCATTAAATAACCAAGCAGTAGACGATAAACCGATAGACGACAAACCAATAGATGACAAAAAAGTAGACGACAAAACTCATTTCGAGATAACGGACTAGCCAATGTCAAACATCAAAACGTTTTCCTCTTGTACGAGTGAATTAAAAAATATTCGCGGATTTGTGATAGATGCTTGCCGCGACTTTCCTTTTAGCGAAGGTAAAGTCAATGAAATCGTATTAGCCGTTGATGAGGCTTGCGCCAATGTTATTCGTCATGGTTACCACATGTCGAGCAAAGGCTGTTTAGAACTAGTGATTAGCAGTCATGATGATCATGCGCTATTTGTGATTAAAGATGTGTGTTCGCAGATTACTGACAAGCAATTAACACCGACAGAAAATGATTTATGTAAACCCGGTGGATTAGGCCTTTGCCTGATCCATTATGTGGCAGAGAAAGTACGACTTATCCCGCATAAAGGTAAAGGCAATTGGTTAGAACTGACGGTTAAATTTAAGTGATATAAAATGAATATTGAAATTGAAACACAGAACAATTACCAAGTGATTAAGCTTTATGGTGAAGTGGATCTGAACAATTCGCGCAGTATCAAACTCGACATTATAAAATTAATTAAGAGTAAAAATAACATCATTGTCGATTTCACCCATCTGCAATATATCGACAGCTCAGGTATGGCGTCACTGGTTGAGGCGTTCAATGAAGCCAGAGAAAACGACACTGAGTTTCATATAGCTGGTGCCAACGGTTCCCCTCTTCAAGTACTGCAATTAACTCGGTTAAACACAGTATTTAACTTAGTAGATTCAGTAGCAGCTGTGAGTAACAATGGTTAAACCAATCATTACCGTAGAACATTTGTTTGCCCAATATGGCGACACCCATGTACTCAAAGATGTCAATTTAGAGGTCAAACCCGGAGAAATTCTGGTGGTGATGGGCGGATCTGGCTCAGGAAAAAGCACCTTGTTCAACCATATGCTTGGGCTTAAAACCCCGACTTCAGGCACTATCATGATTGATGGTGTGAATATTTTTACGGCCAAAAATAAGCCATTACGCAACTTACGTCAAAAAATGGGCGTGGCGTTCCAAGGCGGCGCACTGCTCAGTTCATTGACGGTGGCCGATAATGTCAGGCTACCCTTAGAGCAAAATACCGCTTTAGATACTCAAACCATTGATATTATGGTGCGGATGAAGCTTGAATTAATGAATATGGCTGGCACTGGTCATCTTATGCCCTCTGAGCTGTCTGGCGGCATGCTCAAGCGAGCCGGATTAGCTCGGGCGGTGATTATGGACCCTAAGTTACTGTTTTTTGATGAACCTTCAGCAGGGCTTGATCCCACCACCGCGGTAGAATTGGATGAGCTTATTTTAACCCTAAGAGATGCGATGAACATGACCATAGTGGTGGTGACTCATGAGCTTGAAAGTGTGTTTAAAATTGCCGATCGCGTGGTGGTATTATTTGCCGGAGAAGTGGTGGCTAACGGCACCGTTGATGAGATTAAAAATTCGCCAGATGAACGCATTCAACACATGATCAACCGTCAACCTAATACTCACAGAGACGATGGTGAGGTTTACCTTAATCGATTGTTAGATAAGGAAAAAACTTGATGTCGACCTTATTTAATTCGGTTAGTAAATTGGGCGCGGCAACCCGAAAAAACATTGATAGTGTTGGCCTAGCGACGTTATTTTTACTGCGCATTGTTAGCAGCTTATTCACTGGGCGGGTGTCATTTAAGCAAGTGATTAAGCAAATATATTTTATTGGTAATCGATCGTTAATCGTCATTATTGTGGCAGCATTATTTACCGGTATGGTCGTGGCACTGCAGTTTTACGATACCTTAGTGCGATTCGGCTCGGTAGATTTATTAGGGTCGGCAGTAGCCTTGAGCCTGATTAAAGAATTGGGCCCGGTGATGACCGCGTTAATGGTGATTGCACGGGTAGGGTCTGCGACCTGTTCAGAAATTGGCATTATGCGTAATGAGCAACAATTTGATGCGCTTGATTGCATGGCGATTAACAGTTATCGCTATGTAATGTTGCCAAGACTGCTGGCTGCGTTGATTTGTGTCCCTATCCTGACGGCCGTGTTTGACTTGGTGGGTATTGGCGGTGGTTATATTGTCGGCATACACATTCAAGGAGAAAGTCCTGGTGCGTATATTCAAGGTGTGATGGATACGATTAGCTTTAAAGATGTGTTAGTCGGTCAAATAAAGTCGTTGGTATTTGGTTTATTCATTATGTGGATACCCTTGTATTACGGCTATTATTTACACCGGAATCAAAAGAATATGGGCGCAGAGGGGGTCAGCAATGGCACCACTCAGGCGGTGGTAATGAGTGCAATTATTATGTTGTTTAGTGACTATATCGTTAGCTCATTAGCGCTTTAACTAGAGGTAACAATGAAAAACAATTACGTCAATTTTCTCGTCGGCCTATTTGTGTTAATCGGGAGCGGGGCCTTGGTATTTATGTCTGTTACCATTGGTGGGGCATCCATTTCTAATAGTGGTCAATATACCTTAGTTGCTAAATTTGAAAATTCTTCAGGTTTGAAAGAAGGTGCCTTTGTTGAAATGTCTGGTGTACGTGTTGGATTAATTCAATCAATTAATTACGACCCCAAAGCGTATGAATCTGTCGTTAAGGTGTCATTAGATAATTCGATTACCGTGCCTGATGATTCCGTGGCCGCTATTCGTACATCCGGTATTATCGGCGACAGATTTCTTAAAATTGCCAGCGGTGGCTCAGATATCAATATGACCGATGGTGATGAGTTTATTGATACTGAATCATCAATCAGTATCGAAGAGTTAATTAGCAAATATATGTTTAGTCAGGATAAATAATGAAATCGATAATTTTTTTAATCATGTTGTTAGTGATGCCGTCTTTAGCTTTAGCGGCTCAAGAACCAACGGATCGCGTTAAATTAGGTGTGGCTGATATTATAGGTATTGCATCTGATAGTGCATTGTCAGCGGAACAGAAAAAACAATCACTCAGTAATGTGATTGAAAAGCATGTTGATCTACAAGCCTCAGCCCAACGGGTGTTAGGTAAGTATTGGAGACAAGCAAACGATACCGAAAAACGCCAATTTATGCTGCTATTAAAAGGTGTGTTAGTCGATACCTATATTATATTATTAGAGGAATATGATAACCAAACGGTCGATTACACCAGTGAAACTATTAAGAAAAAAGTCTATGCGACGGTTGATACTGAAATTCATACCAAAGAGAATATTATTCCGGTTTCGTATCGACTTTATCAACGTAATAATGAATGGAAAATTTACGATTTTGTCGCCGAGGGCTTGTCGATGATCCGTACATTTAGCAATGACTATCGAAGAACGTTGAAACAAAGTGGTGTCAGTGGGTTAAATGAAGCCCTTGCTGCTAAATTAGCCCAAAAGTAAGGTTTTCCTTTGAGCATAGATAAAGCGCTAGCCAACAATATCATTGATGAAACCTTATGGTTTAAAACCACTTTGGCAGCCACATTAAGTGAGTTTAATTATTACTTAATTAAGAAGAATGGCCAAATTAGCTGTAATTTTTCATCCCTGTGTGATGATCATTACAGCAGACTCTATACGCAGTTTACCGCCATGTCGTTGCAACATAGCCTTGCTGAAATAATGCCATTAAATGATGATGGCAAGACATGTTGGGCGCTGCCCTTTGGTAAAGAATCGAGCTTATTTGATTGTATCATTTTGCTCGATTTACCTGCCGGCGTTGAGTCGCATCATGTTAGTGCCTTGTATTTCAAGCTACTGTACCAGTTAAAAAGTTTTCAATTTTCAGAAGCCTCTTCACAGCTTAATGCTGCTCAAGTGTGGATCCGCGACGAAATAGATGAGATTTCGCGCTTGCAACAGCTAATGTTGCCAGACAAAGGTATCGAACTCAGTTCGGTCAAAATGGCTTATACCTATAAAGCGATGAAAGGCGCCGGAGGCGATTATCTAGATATTGTCGATTTGGGTAAAAGTCGCCCGGACGTCCGAGGCGATGTAGGAATGATTATTGCTGACGTATCGGGTCACGGCCCCGCCGCGGCAGTAGAAACCGCCATGATAGACGCCATACTGCGCACCTTTGAGCCAAAAGATTTAAACAGCAGTTCTTCTGAAGTCCTCAATTATATCAATCAACATTTTTTCACTAAAAAGCCTCGCGGCAGTTTTCTAACCGCGACAGTGTTACGTTATAATTTCAAAGAAAAAGAACTTATTTATGCTAATGCCGGTCATCCCCACGCGTATTTGAAAAAAGCCAATAGACTCGTCGCCCTAGATCAAGGCGGCATTCCCATTGGCGTGCTGCGTGAACAAAATTGGGATACCTATAGTGTCAGCGTAGATGTAGGTGATATTTTGTTTGTGTATACCGATGTGGTTATCGAAACGCAAAATGCTCAAAAAGAGTTATTCGGTTTCGATCGTTTAGAAAAAGCCATCAGTGCTGCGCCCGATCAACCCGAGGCGATGCTGGAATATCTTGAGCAGCAAATGAAACTGTTTTGCGGTTATTCAGAATTTCAGGATGATTTGACCATGTGTGCTATCCAGTTTATTTAAGTTCAACTCGGGTTAGGGGACGGGATGCTGGATAATAAATACGATTTGGGATATGAGATAAAGTCGAGGAGAATAAACTGATAGCACTCAGTCTATTTTCAAGCTCGATATGTCAAACAATCAAACAATCAAACAATCAAACAATCAAAAGTATTGGCCGTTAATTCTGTCGACATGATACTCATCGCAGTAACAACATGGTTAACCAAACTGCGCTAAAGGTAACGTCCAATCCAGAGTTCTTTAGCCCAGCTTCAGTGCCACGGTATTCACAGCACTTCACTCAAGATTTGAATCAGGTTGGGATGACGTATTTTTTATGTAAACTACCGATCTAGCCCCACTCTTAAAGATTACTAAAAAGCCCTGACTGAATAGTCAGGGCTTTCTTATACTTTCTTATACTCTGTTATATTTGTTGGGCTCTTAAGCGGTTAACGCTTCAGCTGGGCCGAAGAATTCATAATGAATTTGGCTTTCTGGTACACCTAAGCTGGTGGCGATGGCCAATGCTGCTTTCATAAAACCAGTAGGGCCAAGCAGATAGAATTCTACATCGCGGTCTGCGGGTAGCTGCTCTGCAATCATTGAGGCATCAATAAACCCAGTCGCATGAGGTTGGCAATGAGGTTCTGGTTGACTGTAAACATACAGCGGCTTGATATGTTCATGGACAGAGGCCAGTTGGTCAACATGTTGTTTAAAGGCGTGCACATCACTATTAAGGGCCGCATGAATAAAGCGAATATCACGGCCTGAACCGGCTTCAGTATTGAGCATACTGATCGCAGGAGTAATGCCCACACCGCCAGTCAATAAAATTAACGGTTTGGTGTTTTTACGTAAGGTGAAATCGCCACTGGGTGCACGTAATTTTACTTTATCGCCTAACTGAATCTTGTCATGTAAGTGATTTGATACCACACCATTGGGTTCACGTTTGACACTAATTCTTAAGTGATCTTTACCGGCCGCGTCAGACAAGCTGTAGTTACGACGCATCGGTATTCCGCCGATATCATCAAATACCAGCGTCAGGAATTGTCCCGCTTCAAAGCTTGGAATGCCGTTGTCATCTTGTGGTTGAAAGTAAAATGAGCTGATTACTGAGCTTTCATCCACGCGTTTGACTAAAATAAACTCTCGCTCGCCACGCCAACCACCTGGCTGTTGCTCTTTAGCAGTATAAATTGACTCTTCTGCGGCAATCAAAATGTTGGCTAATTGGCCATAAGCTTTGGCCCAAGCGTCCATCACTTCATCTGTCGCAGCATCACCGAGTACGGCTTTAATGGCTTGTAATAAACAACTGCCAACAGCGTCATATTGTTCAGGTAAAATGCCTAATGCAACATGCTTTTGAACGATTTTACTGACCGCTTCGCTTAGGTTTCCCAATTCATCAATATTGGCGCCATAAGCAATAACCGCATTTGCCAGTGCTTTAGGCTGAGTGCCTTTGCCTTGGTTCGTTTTATTGAAAAATGGCAATACTTCTGGATACTGGGCAAACAGTAATGGGTAAAAATGGCTAGTGATGTCATTAGCGTAAATTTGCAGAGCCGGAACGGTGGCTTTAATGATTTGAACAGTTGCAGTGTCTAACATTAATGATTTCCTTTAGGGAGTAAAATAGCGATAAGCTTCAATCAATTACCTTGTCTATCCAGACACTGCACAGAACACGCCAATATTTATCCACCTGATTTATAAGGTGTAATTTTGTTAAGGGTTAATTTGACCTAGATCAATATATGTGTCAAATTAACCTAAATTGGGTTAATTTGACTTATTATGAATATTGCTCCCTTTATAGACATTGTAGAAGACTTAAATCGTGATCTTGTAAAATCTGAACGTTACTTGCGCCTGATTTTGGCGATTCAACGCGCGATACCATGTGATGTGGTGGCCTTGTTGAAGCTTAAACACGATCATTTGGTGCCTGTTGCGGTCGTAGGCCTTAAACAAGAGGCACTCGCGCGGCAATTTGCCATTAGTCATCATCCACGCTTACAGCAAATTTTAGCTAATCCACACATTACTCGCTTTGATGCTGAGTCGACACTGCCCGATCCCTACGACGGTTTAGTCGATGATGACAGTGAACAATTGCATGTCCATGACTGCATGGGCAGCACTATTTACATCGATGGTAAACCTTGGGGCGTGCTGACCTTAGATGCGATGCAAGCGGGTAGCTTTGATACGCTTAACCCAACAGAAACCCGTGCTTATATTGCCGCAGTGGCCGCTGCGATTAATACCAGTGAACATATTGAAGCGTTAGAAGTTAAAGTTGAGCGCAACCATCAAGTGGCGCAATACATGCTAGCGACCACGGGACCGTCGAGTATTATTGGTAACAGTGTCGCGGTCCGGGATTTATTGTCAGAGATAAATACTGTTGCCAGCAGTGATCTATCGGTATTAATTACTGGTGAAACCGGTGTGGGTAAAGAGCTGGTTGCCAAAAGCATTCATCAGCAATCACGTCGAAGTGAGCAACCGCTAGTGCAAATTAACTGTGCTGCATTGCCTGAAAACATCGTCGAAAGTGAACTCTTTGGCCATGTAAAAGGCGCATATTCTGGGGCAGTAAGTGATCGTCGTGGCCGTTTTGAACTGGCAGATGGTGGTACGTTATTTTTAGATGAAGTGGGTGAGTTGCCACTAGCGGTACAAGCTAAATTACTGCGTACTTTACAAAATGGTGAGATCCAGCGCGTCGGCAGTGACGATACCATTGTTGTTGATGTCAGGATTGTGGCGGCAACCAATCGTAATTTACAGTTAGAAGTTAAAGAAGGCCGCTTTAGGGCTGACTTATACCATCGCTTGAGTGTGTATCCTTTGCCTGTACCGCCATTGCGTGATCGCGGTAAAGACGTTATTTTACTGGCGGGCTATTTTCTAGAGAAAAATCAACATCAGCTTGGGGTGACTAAACTCAGGCTGCAACAAACCGCGATTGATCAGTTAACCCAATACCATTGGCCCGGCAATGTGCGCGAGTTAGAACACGTACTAAGCCGTGCGGCGCTTCGTGCCACTAGCGAGCAAGGTCGTCATGCCAGCATTATTAGTATCAGTCGTGTTCATCTCGGTTCCGAGTTTTCCCCGAGTCATTCTGCCGCATCAGCGATAGCCGAGGTTGATAACATCAGCGACAATCATTCAACTATCGAGTTATCACAGGTGTTAACCCTAGGATTACGTGATTCAACCGATGAGTACCAGCGGCAAGTGATCCAGACAGTATTAGCGGCCGAACGAGGTAATTTAGCCGCCGTTGCTAGGTGTTTAAAGCTGGATAGAAGTAATTTAATTCGTACCATGCAGCGCTTAGGGCTTGATCCTAACGCTGCGTATTAATCGTAAAAGAGCTACAAAATCGGCCAGATTATTTGGCAAAATTATTTTTTATGTTTTGTCAGAAATTTATGTCGATAATTTCAGGTCAATATAAGTTGGATTAAGTTAGCTCAACTAGAGTCTTCTAAAGGATAGGTGTGATGCAAAAAGATAATTTAGGCAAGGTCGCATTAGTGGTTGCATTGGTCGCAGTGGGGATAGCGGCTTTAATGGTGTTTGGATCGTCAATGGGATTGTGGGAACCCATCGTCGGCTTTATGGCCAGCCGTAATTACAATAACCTGTTGGGTTATGTGATAGTGGTTTTTTCGGTGCTGGCATTAGTCACCAGCTTTAGTGCTAAAAGTAGTGCTAAGCAAGACAGTCGCGCTAAGGGCAAAGGCATATTAACCTCGACAATAGCGTTATTACTGGGTTTAGCTATATTGTCGCCGCGCATTATGGCGTTGGTTATCGAACCGGTGAAATATCCACCCATTCACGATATTACTACCAATACTCAATCACCACCGCAGTTTGAGTTTTTAACTGACAACCGGATTGGAGCGAGAAATAGTTTGGTTTATGGTGGAGAAGAGATTGCCGCGCAGCAACTAAAAGCTTTCCCCACTATTGGGCCTATAGCATCAGACTTATCGGTTGAAGCGGCTTATCAAAAAGCATTAACTGTCGCGAAAACTATGGGTTGGACGATTGTCCATCAAGACCCAAAAGCACTGCGCTTTGAAAGTACGGCCACAACGCCTTTTTTCAATTTTGCTGACGATGTTGTGGTTGTTGTATCTACATTTGAACAGGGCAGTCGCATTGATTTACGCAGCGTGTCACGGATTGGTATTGGCGATGCGGGCGTCAACGCGAAACGCATTCAAGAATTTAGTCAGCGATTCTCAAGATGATTTAAACGGTAGATTGTTACTCGGGAAGGGAGCATGAAAATGCTCCTTTTTTGTAGGTTTGATTAATGGGGTTTAACATAAAGATAAAATGAAATAGAGTCCGCATTCTGACATTGTATTGTGCATAGAATATACTTTAATGCTAAGGCATTTATGGACAAAAGTGCATTAGATCTCATACTCAAAATCCTATAATTCACACTACGATAAGTATGGTAAAACTCTAAAGCTTAAGCCTGCTGGATGGTATTTACTGAAAAAGGGATGGATCGACGTTCACTCTCGAAACAAAGAAGCTAACCAGAAATGTAACTTAGGATTTGCATTGCAGTAAGTCCTCGACGCAAGCATTCTGCTTCGCTTATTGCCTAAAATCGTGGTCAAATTGAGTTAACCATAGATATCATGGTTAACATTTAATTTGGATTAATGGGCATTAGAACGCCATATCTTTTAATGTCTAAATGGTTGGTTTTTATTTTTTATTGGCAGAGATTTTGTTCCAGTAATTTATTTTTTTCGCCTGCTTTCCAGCCTGTTTCAGTTAAGAATAAAGCAAAGAGAGCAAATAGAATTGGAGCGAAACATGTCAACGACAAGGCGGTCTTGAGACCATAGAGAGAGCCCAGCCAGCCTGTCAGAGCGCCGCCAACAGCACCTCCTAAACCACTCAATGAAAAGATAAACCCAGTCCCCATTGATACCGCGCGAGGAGACATGCCTGTCTTATAAAGTGTCGTTAACGCTAGAGGAACAAAGTTGTATGCGGCATACCCAGTGACAAAAGAGACTAAGGACAGTACTGTAATATTGTCGGACAACATCAAGCCATAGTACGAGAAAGGCAATACTACGCCGGAAGCAACAATAAGTGGCTTGTCATAGCCCCATGTTTGCGCAATTACAGGTGAAACTAAGCAAGCAATAGCAGAGCCAATAGGTATAAAACCAAGGATCATGCCCGCTTCCGCGGTTGATAATCCAATATTTTCAACCGCGTAGGTGGCCCAGAATGTGTATATTGCAATCCACGTTAACGACGTTGCAGGCCAGGCCAAAGCCAGAAGCCAGGTATTTTTATAAGCCAATGCCTCTTTCAGAGGCTGGAGTATAGGCACTTTTTCATAATGGGTTGATTGCCAAGGTTGATTGCACTCTTTCGCCACAAACATCCAAACGAACGCAAGCAAAAAAGCAAAGACCCCCATAGCTACCATGACTTCACGCCAGCCTGCCATCATAGCCAAAAACATCGGAAATGCGGCAGTTCCCAGAAGCTGTCCTGCAGGACCGGTAAACATTTCTATGCCGTTCACTGCACCCATTTTTTCTGTTGGGATCCACTGGATCTTAAACACAACCAACACAGAAACAATTCCTGCCGTTACCCCCATCACAAGCAGTCGACCAACAAACAGCATAAATGTGTTTGTTGCAAAACCTTGCAGAAACATACCAATGCCGAGAAGAACAAAAATGCTAAGCAAAACTATCTTCGGTTTTCCTTTACTGATCAGGCAAGTAATTGGAATGGTTAAAAGTCCCTTACCAATCCAGGCTATTGCACTCAGATACCCCGCGGTCTGCAGATCAAAGCCAATATCAGATCTCATATCAGGTAAGATCACACCAAAGGCAAAGTTTGTTAAATTAGCGACCATAAAGGCTAACCATGCTATCCATAAGATAGACCAGCCTCGGACAGGTATTTTACCCCCTCTGTTCATTGCCTCTGTTTCCCTTAGTCAATATTCAAATTAAACAGTCTGTAATGGTCAAGTTATTTTGGCCAATATGCTATAAATCAATCAGTCACTGATTCGGTGTTTATCATTAGATATAATGATGTCACTAGCAATAGCGCGTCACTCACTTTGGTCGGATAAGCGGCACCTGTTACCAAGTGCCGCTCTCCTAAGAACCGTACGTGCAACTTTCACTGCATACGGCTCAAGCCTCCACTAAGGCGTACTATGTTACCCGGTAACCACAGGGGTTACCTTTGCAATACTCACTCGAAGCTTTGATACTTTCTGCTCCATGACTTTCCAATCTTTGGATTATCGTTGAGCAAAGCAAGGAGAGGCACTAACTTCAATCGAAGTCATCATTTGCGTTTCTCCATTAACAAAGTTCTTTTAATTTTCTTGCAACGGGAGACCAGCTGGAAGTGGGCCCACTTTCGTGCCAGACATAAGTCTGTATCTGCATCATTACAATGCAGCATTAGCTTTCTCCAGCCTCCTTTACCTGCATCACTATCGGCTCTCTTTGCAGAGAGCTTTCCCATTAGGAGCGATACAGGCTTACCGTGTTCCGTATGAAGCGTAATGTCAGTTTAGATGCCCACTATAATGCGGAGAGCGTGTTGATCACGAAAGAATACACGCAAACTTCTTTCCTACTCTCGTTGCCTTTTGGCCACAGCGTGTAAACCACTTCCGCTGCTTGTGAAATTACGCATATTATATGGATTCACTTTCATTCATCTTACTGACTCCCTAGCACTCACCCAATTTGTGGTTATCAGGAGGAACGTCCTCTCACGATTATTTTCCCGTCTATTTAAAATAGACTTCGTTACATTGTCAGGCTCGCTTCTTTATTCAGAGCCATAGGGTCATCTGGTGATACAGATGGTCCTCTCTTTGGGTCGGAGGACAGCGATCAATACGACTTCACGTCGCACTTCGTGGATTCACATATGTTCATCATACTGACTCCCTAGCACTCACCCGATTGTGGTTATCAGGAAGAACGTCCTCTCACGATTCTGTTCCCGTCCAATGGACTTCGTTACATTGTCTGGCTCGCTACTTTATTCAGAGCCATAGGGTCATCTGGTGATACAGATGGTTCACTCTTATCGTGGTGAACAACGCTTCATACGACTTCACGTCGCACGGGCATGAACGTGTTAGTTGTTGTTTTGCTCATTTTAGTCAATTCGATATCATCAGTATTCCATCGGTTAAAAATATCCCAAATAGAATCCTTGAGGCATTCAAGTTCGGTGAGCTTTATGTTTAATCTACTTACAGGATTGATTACTCATACATTTCCCTCTACATAACAAACATACACATTCCTCACCATGAAATAATAGACCTATACCGCGCTTCGGTTAATGAGCGGGATGAGTAATGATTTGCGGGGAACTGACATCAATCGTTAAATACGCATCTTAAATCAATCAACTCACTGAGAGTACGCTGGAGATAAGTGCATTTATGTGAAAATTTGTGTATAGAAATTCGCCTATAAAAAAAGCCACAGCAATGAACTGTGGCTTACTGATACTAGCGAGTCAGTTAATTCTAAATCGATTAGTTCTTCTTAGAATATTTCGCTGCTTCTTCACCCGCTAAACGACCAAAGGTGACGATGTCTGAAATGGCGTTACCACCTAAGCGGTTTGCACCATGAACACCACCGGTTACTTCACCAGCGCCATATAGGCCAGGAATAACTTGCTTCTTAGCATCCATGACTTCTGCTTTAGTATCGATCATCACACCACCCATGGTGTGGTGAACACCAGGTGTTACTTCGATCGCGTAGTAGTTACCTTCGTTTAGTGCACGAGGTAAGTTTGGACGCTCAAAATCAGTGTCTTTACCGCTAGCGACTAAGCTGTTGTAACGCGCAACGGTTTCAGTCAACGCTTTACCGTCAATGCCTTCCATCTTGCCTAACTTAACTAAAGTATCCGCAGAAGGTGCAACACCTAAACCAATATACTTATCAATTTTAGACAGTGATTTACGAACAGAATCTTCGAAGATTAAAAACGCTGATTTGCCGGTTTGCCCCAAGATAGCCGCAGACGCTTTATCACGTGTAGTGATTTCGTTTACGAAACGCTTACCTTCACGGTTAACCAAAATAGCACCATTACCACGAACCGCTTCAGTGACCATTACGCCACCTTTAACAGATAGGGTTGGGTGAGCTTGGATATACTGCATGTCTTTCAATGCTGCGCCCGCATTTTCGGCAACATCAAGACCATCACCTACCGCACCAGGTTGGTTAGTAGAGATAAAGCCTTTTAGCTTAGGATCAAGCTTAGCGACACGTTCGTTATTTTTAGCGAAACCACCGGTTGCTAATACTACAGCATCCGCTTTCACCCAGTAGTAGCCTTTGTACATACCCTTAACGAGGATACCTTTGACATTACCACTGTCATCTTTAAGGATTTCGATACCACGAGTGTTCATGCGTATGTCGATATTGCGTTTCACGGCATTATCATAAAGCACTTGAACAATATGAGCACCAACACCAGCACCACCAGTTGGACGGTGTGCACGGTTAGCAGATGCGCCGCCCATACGACCGACATCATTTAAATCGGCGCCCATTGCGGTCATCCAATTAACAGAGTCTTTAGAGTGCGAGGTTAAGATTTTAACCAATGCAGGATCGTTTAGGTTACGGCCACCTTTCATGGTGTCTTTGTACATTAATTCAGGGCTATCAGTAATGTCTTTCGCTTTTTGTTGATCAGTCCAAGCAGCGTTCATGCCACCTGCGGCCAATTTAGCGTTACCACCGATAACCGGCTCTTTCTCAATAATAATGACTTTAGCGTCATTATCATATGCAGAGATTGCCGCAGAGAAGCCTGCGCCGCCAGAACCGACAACAATGACGTCAACGGTATCTTGAGGTGCGCTAGCAAGGGCTGCTTGACGTTCTGATTTATCTTTGGCCAATTCTGCAATAGTCGGTTCGTCACGTTGCCATTTTTTAGCATATGGCATGTTGAAATCGAAGCTGTGGCACGAGTCGCAGTACACCATAGATTTTTCGTGAGCGCTGTGACATGTGGTACATGATACATCGCCAGGAAAATGCGAGTCATGAGCATTGTAATGTTCATGCTTAGTGGTTTCAGCCACTTCTGCTAGTGTTCCATGACAAGAAACACATTGGGCATTTTCATAAGTTAAGCTGTCATTTGATAGTTCACCATCTGGTGTATGGCAGCTGTCACATTCTTGGTTTTGAGCGTGGAATTCGGCTAAGTCATCAGCCGCAACTGCATTGCCCATTAGACCTGCTGTGCCCATTAATGTGGCTAGACAGACTGCAAGTTTCATCTTTTTCATTTTTGCTCCCCCCTCTACATTTAATGACGCTTAGTCGATTAACTATAGAAGTACTCTCATTATTTTATTAAGGTTGAAGTGGTGTTCACTTTCAAAAGTATCGGCAAAACTCATCTCGATTTTATCGGCGATTACTTTTACTCGATTTAATCTTCACCTATGACACTAAGGCCAGCAATAAGATAATCAACAGGGGGGTCAGAAATGTTTCCTCAATCACAAGCAAAAAAATTAACTATGCAAAGATGCATAGTTATAAAGGGGTATATGCGATTTTGCATAGCCTATGTAGAGATAGATCACAGTCTCTAAATATCATCGAAAAAGCTACTTAACGATCTGCTAATTCGCGTAATGCTGCACAGTTTAAGCTGCGGGTGGTGTGTATCATCGCAACATGAGATTTTTATTGCTATTACTTATCATCCTCTCCTTACCTGTGCTCGCTCAAGAAAGCATTGTCTTTGGGGTACACTCAAAAACGGCGCCATTAGAATGGCGTAAAAATGGTGTCGATCAAGGCTTTAATGTCGAGTTGATGAATCGAATCGGTCAGCTCACTAATAAGCGCATCATCGTTCGGCGTAAAAGTTTTCAGCAATTAGTAAAAGATGTTCATAATCCTAACAGTGATATCGATGTGATTGCTGTGGTTAGCCCAGTCAATTTGGACCGCAAGTTAAGCCAATCCGATCCTATCTATGCCACCCATGCTAGAGCCTATACCTTGCAGGGCAAGGCGTTAATAAACAATTGGGCTGATCTCGTTGGTAAGCGTGTTGCCATCAAAATAGGGGCTTTTGTCGATGTATACCTGTCAGGCTATCCGCAAAATTTCGAACGCGTGGATGTCGATCTCTATGAGACAGGCTTTCAACAACTGATTAGCAACCAAGCCGACGTGGTTATTGCTGAAAGCTTTGTTGCGCGGCGTTTACTCCCTTTGTATCCATCGGTTCGCAGTTCAAGTGATGCACTGATCTACGGTGACTTTAATTTTGTTGGTAATGTTAAGAAAACATTATTAATGTACAAAATCAACGAGGCGCTTAGGCAACTAAAACTATCAGGTGAATACGACAAACTAGTCAATAAATGGTTTGGTATTGGGCGAGAGAAAGTGGATTTAACCTCTAATGAACAGCGAATGCTTTCAGTCGCGATGTTGGTCGCGCTTGTCTGTGCAGTAGGCATGGTATACACCGGGTTTATTAGTGCCAGTTTGCGCCGCCACACTAAGGCGCTCGATGCCGAATTAATTCAACGCCGGCGCATTGAAGCTGAGATATTTGAACTGTCGAAACAGTTTCAGTCTGTTCTCGATGGGATCCCCAATGGCGTGACCATAGTAAACCAGGACCTCCAGCATTTATGGAGTAACGATAACAATATTCACCTGTTAGATTCAGATGAGTTTTACTATGTCGACAACGATGTTTTTAAGCTTAAAGGCGCAGTATTAGACGTGTTATCGACCCAAAAGTCGTTTACTGCCGATATGCGGTATCAGCAGCAGTGTTGGCAATTACAAATTCATCCTATTGCCGCAGATCAGGTGGTGATCCTGCTTGAAGAATCAACCGAGCAGCATCACCTGCGACAAGCCAATGAAGAAGCCAGCCGCCTAGCCTCACTAGGAGAACTGTCTGCCGGTATTGCTCACGAAATCAATAATCCAACGGGTCTTATCGTACATGCAGTAGCACTATTTACTTCTGCAATGAAAGACTTAACACCAGCAGCTAGGCATTATCAGAAACAAAACCCCTTCTGGCTTATTGCAGGGCTAAACCCAGACATTGCTATAGAAGAATTACAGTATAGTTGTGGCTCTATTGAAGAGGGCGCCAAACGTATCAGCCGTATCGTTAATGATCTTAAACGTTATGCCATGCCTCATATTGCCAATGAATATACCCAAGTTTGCCTAAATGATGTGGTGCAAGTGGCACTTCGCCTAACCGCGAGTCAAACTAAATTCCATCAGATCACTCCCACGCTGTGTGAACCAAGCCCCAAAATTGAGGGTGATGCTCAGCAGTTACATCAAGTATTAATTAACCTCATTCAAAATGCTTGTCATGCCTGTTCTGAGCAATCGGGATCAATAGTGATAGAGACCCATGTTGAAGGTGATAAGGCTATTTTGAGTATCACCGACAATGGCTGCGGGATGGATAGCGCCACATTAACGCGTATAACAGAGCCCTTTTTCACCACCAGGCGAAACGAAGGGGGCAGTGGGCTAGGATTATCGGTCTGCAGCAAAATTATAAAAGAGCATCAAGGCGAAATGCAGATGCTGTCGAGTGTAGGTAAAGGCACCCGAATTCGCCTAACCTTTGCATTGGAATCACAGGATTAGAAAATGAAACTAGCCAGAAATATTCTTTTAGTCGACGATGAAGCCGCTTGGTTAAGAACGTTAGCGGTCACCCTTAATCGTCTGGTTCCTGAAGCTGATATTGACAGCTGCGTTGATAGTCGCCAAGTGAAGAATAGATTACAAGTTGGCGACTATGCGCTAGTGTTACTCGATCTCACCATGCCATTTCACTCTGGCGAAGAGTTATTAGCGATGATCCGTAGTGATTTCCCCAACACCCGAGTCATTATTGTGACGGGTGTTAACGAAGTCGACACCGCAGTACGTTGCATTAAAAAAGGCGCCTATGACTACTTTATTAAAACCGACAATGTCGATGACCTCGGGCATACAGTGCGCCGAGCACTGGAAGTCGTCGGGCTGGAAAGAAACTACCTCTATATCAAAGAGAAATTTTTAAGTCGTACTTTAGACACCCCGCAAGCGTTCAATAATATTTTAACTTGCGAGCCACAGCTACTGGATCAGTTCCGCTATCTCGAAGCCGTCTCATGCAGTCCTGAGCCCTTATTAATTTATGGCGCTAGCGGCACAGGTAAAAGCGAATTTGCCAAATCTTGCCATACACTTTATAGCCCTAACGAACCGTTCATCAGTCTCAACCTCGCGGGCATTAGTAGCGAGTTCTTCGAGCAGAAAATGTGTGGTCAACTGTATCATCACAGTAATGGTGAATTAGACGCGGTTGTAGGCTTACTGCATCAAGTCGGTAGCGGGGTGATCTATCTTAACGAGATAGGAGCCCTGCCGCTAAACGCACAAGTTAGACTATTAGAGTTTTTAGAGACCAAACAATATTACCCCTTAGGAAGCGACACAGCCTACCCAGTAAAATGTAAGTTTGTGGTCTCAACTCAAGATGATTTACGTAAACTTCACCAAGCGGGTGAGTTTAGGAGCGATCTACTCTACCGTTTACGCGCCCATAAAATTAAATTACCGCCATTAGCGGCCCGGCAACTCGATATCGCTATGTTGATCAATCATTTCATCGCCCTAGCGGCAGCAGAAATGAATTTACCCGCACCGATCCAACCCGCAGACTTGGCGCCTAGCTTAGCCGGTTATGACTTTCCCGGTAATCTACATGAGCTAAAAGGGATGGTATTCGATGCGGTAAGTAGAAGTGATGGTATCGCGCTTAACACTTCTGCTTTTATGGAAGCGATTAATGAACACAAATTATTGACTGAAGGCCCTCAAGATCTCATCATCTTCCCTAAGGTGTTGCCAACACTCGCGCAGATGAATCAAGCCTTAATGGATGAAGCGATGAGCCGCACAGCCAACAATCAAACTGCCGCTGCGCAGGTGCTTGGGATCAGTCAAAGTGCATTGAGTCGACGACTCAAAGGACATTAGCGCTGAATGTGCAGCAGTTTAGTTAACATGTATAAATAGTGGTGATTGAGTGCAGGTCTTGTAATATGTTAACGATACATATTTCAACATTAGTATTAGTGCTACACAAAAGCTTGTTAATGCCATTGTGCGGCCTTAAAAGCTGGCTAAACAATAGCCAATGTAATACACCAATTAATGCTTTTTACGAGGTTTTGATTGATATTGGATGATCATCATTTAACTGCAGTAAGTCCCAAAGATTGCCATAGAGATCTTCAAATACTGCCACCGTGCCATAATCTTGTTCTTGTGGCGGCCTAACGAACTTTATCCCGTCTGCTACCATGCGGTGATAGTCTCGCCAAAAATCATCGGTGTTCAAAAAAAGAAAAACACGTCCGCCAGTTTGGTTACCGATAACATCATTCTGCTCCGGCTTCGATGCCCGTGCTAACAGTAACGACACTCCGCTTGAACCTGGAGGGGAAACAACTACCCAACGTTTGTCCTGTTCTGCTTGATAGGTATCTTCGATTAACTCAAATTTCAATTTATTGACATAAAAATCGATAGCTTCATCATAATCTCTCACGACTAAAGCAATGTGAACTATTGATTGTTTCATTGTTATTCCATTGAATTTATTATCGTATTTCTAATAGATGTTCTCGTGTAAAAGTTTCACTAGACATTATTGATTTCAATCATGTTTTTCATTTTGAACTTTAGCATGTTATTAGACTTACATCCTTGCGCGTCTTCTCTTCCTAAAGGGCATGGCGAAAGTTCACTAAATAATGCTGTATTAATACTAAATAGTCCTTTTTCTTTTTTTAACATGCCTTGCTTCTTTAAGCTTCCTAACATTAAGTCCAACTTTATGATGCTAATATGTAATATATCTGCAATCTCTTCTCGGGTTAGTTTTATATCAATGGTAAGCCACATTGATATAAATTCTGTTTTAAAAGCAACGAGAATATCAAAAAGAAACTTAATGAGTTTATCTTCTGGTGAAGAGGTTAATAAGAAAATAGCCAGTGCAGTTTGTCTTTCAGTAAAATAGTTTGCATCAAACATAAAACGAGTAAAAAGCTCAATATCTTCTTTTATTAGGTTTTTTATCAACGATTTTTCAACAATCGTTATCTGACTGTCTCTTGCGACCTTAATGCTTTTACAGCAAGTACAATTATTCTCTAATAGTAAATGATAATCAGTCAATCTATGTGGGATAATGACATTTACAAATTTAGGTTTGGTATAGTTGTTTGTTCGTTTTATATAAAATATCAAGCCTGTATTTAAATAGATAAAATTGTTAAGTAGGATGCTTTTTGGGATTAAATCACCTTTGCTTAAGGTTATTAGTTCACCCTTTTCTTTAATGAAACGCATTATGTCGGGTTTAACTATATCAGGAAAGAATATAGTAGATTTACCTTTCATTTCAGGGCTTAAGGACATAACGCGAGCCATATAAATACACCTTAATGTTTAATTATCATTACATAAATTACCAATCGCATATGTACCAGTATAAACCCAAACCGCATAGAACAAGTTTAAATTCTATACATATTGATATTGTGTGGTGCTAGTCACATGTTTTTCTAAGTTGTGATTAGCACAGCTAATAATTAACAAATACCATTAGTTTTATTTTTTGTTAAGTTAATCACATGTTATTTACCATTATCTATACCTGTATAAAGGTTTTTGGGTGGATGATTTGGTTAAATTAGCTCAAGGAATTTGAAGGTGCTAACAAAATATTAAGTAGAGCCCCCGACTGGTTAACATTGTTTGGCTTCGATAGTGATGCAATAAAATAAGTTTATGATTTTATTTTCTAAAATAAATATAAAAACTTATTTTAAAGAAGTAATTATTTTACAGGTAATAAAATGAAAGTAAAAATTTCAGATTTTGGGAGGTATTTAAAAATGAGATCTATCTATCAACTAGCCATACTCATAGGTTGCGGATTATTCGTAATGCAAAGTTCTCATGCGTTACCTTGGGACGATTTAACCACAGAACAATTAGAAATACAGCTACAACAAAAGTTTGATGAGGGGAAATATTCTTCTAAAGGGGCAGATTCCTGCCTTATGTGTCATAAAAAAAATGAACAGGTGATGGACTTATTTAAGGGCACCCATGGAAAAGTTATTTCCGAGGATTCCCCAATGGCAGGTTTGCAATGCGAAGCATGTCATGGCCCTCAAGGCCAGCATAACCGAGGTGGTAAGGAGCCCATGATTGCTTTTGGTCCTCAAAGTAAGCTGCCGGCAAGTTCTCAAAACAGCGTATGTGAAGGTTGCCATAACGATGCACAGCAGATGAGTTGGCATAATAGTACTCATAATCTTGAAGAAGTTGCCTGTGTAGATTGCCATAAGATCCATGCGGCAAAAGATCCTGTTATGGATAAACTGACTATCAATGACACCTGTGTCAGCTGTCATACCAGCCAAAAAGGCGATATGAATAAGCGCTCTTCACATCCCTTGAAGTGGAACAGCATGACATGTGTTGATTGCCATTCACCTCATGGCTCAATGAGTGAGAATGCGTTAGTTAAACCCACAGTAAATGATACTTGTTATAGCTGTCATGCTGAAAAACGCGGTCCTTTCTTATGGGAACATGCGCCAGTAACTGAAAATTGCGTTACCTGTCATAACCCTCACGGCAGTGTTAATGAATCCTTAGTCAAGCATCGTGCACCGCAATTATGTCAGCAATGTCATGCTAATGATGGACATGCTAGTCGAGTCGTCGCTGAGTCAGGTATTGATGCTTTTGGTGGCGGTAAAAGTTGCCTGAATTGCCATAGTCAAATTCATGGTTCAAATCATCCCTCAGGCAGCTTGCTGCAACGCTAATGGAGAGCAAGATTATGTCATTCAAAATCAATCTTATTACTGTATCGATATTAGTGGCGATATCTGGGCCCAGTTTCGCAGCGAATTTTGGTGTGAACAATGCCAACACCAATAATGTAAATAGTAGCAACTATGAATGTAACCGTTGTGTTGAAAATTCAGCTTATAGCGGCAAGCTAGATGTTGCTCTTGGCTATAACGACATTGATGATATACATGCAGGTAACGCACTCGGTACTTCAGAGGATGGCGCTATTGGTTCAGTGAGCAGTGATATTCTGTTTCAAAATAAATCTGGATATCAAGCTCAATTAATCGCACATCAGTTGGGTTTCGATAATAGCTTTGCCAGTTTACAAATCGGCGATTCAGGTTTATATGAGTTGGTCTTAGATTACGCTTCAATAAAAACCATTAAAGCAGGCGATGTGAATAGTCAGCTTTGGCATAACGACGGCATGCTAACCCCAAGTGCTGATGTGAATACGTTTAACTTAGCACTAGAAAGAGAGAAGCTGGGGGTAGGGGTTGTCTATAAAAATGACGAATACAATAGTTTTGTCAGTTACAATCAAGAAGATAAAACCGGCCACCGTTCAAGCAGTATCGTGACGCCTAGCCCTATCAATATCGGCTTACCCGTTAACGCGACTACTTCGCAATGGGATGCGGGGATAGGTCTTAATGGCGATAACTGGACCACTGATCTGAGTTATTCTGGGAGCATTTACAATAATAAAATAAGTGACTTAAGCCTACCTTATTTAAATGATGTCTATGCTGCAGCTCCAGATAGTCAAGCTCATCAAATATCACTTTCTGGCAATTATCGCATTGATCAGACCGTGATGAGCGGACGTGTTGCGACTGGACGAATGATCCAAGATGAAAATTTAATTCAAATGAGTGGTAATCCACTGCAAAGCTGGGACGGTCAAGTCGATACTATCGATGGCCGGTTTGCGGTGACATCCATGCTAAGTAATCGACTTCGCTTGGGTGGGAAAATCGATTATAACAAGCGTGATAATAAGAGTTCGACTGCAGAATTTGCCCAATACAACTTCAATAGTTTAACCGGTGCGTTTAGACAAAATACGCCTTTAGATTATGAACGTAACAATTATGGTGTGAATGCGAGTTACAGAATCGCCAGCGGTTATCGTTTACAGGCAGGTTATGACAGTAAAGAAATTACTCGTAATTATAGTGAACGTGAACAAACTCAAGATGACACATTATGGGTGAAATTAAACATACGTAAGTTTGAAATGTTCAATATCAATTTAAAATCTGAGTATGCTAATAGAGATGGTTCAAAATTTGAATCAGATATTTTAACCGCATCCGAAGAAAATGCATTACTCAGAAAATATTATTTAGCTGACCGAACTCGTAATGCTTATGAATTAAAATTATCCCATACACCTAATGATTGGATGAGTGTTGATGTGACATCTCGATATGCCAAAGATGAATATAAACATACCGAAGTTGGATTATTAGATTCAGAAGATTATGGCTATGACGCCAATATAAGTATTCAGATTAGTAAAAATGTTGATACTTATGGTTTTATCGGTCAGCAATGGATTAATTCGTCTCAAGCAGGCAGTCAAGTCAGTAATTCATATTGGTATACAGATGTAGAAGATGAATTTATTAACGTTGGTGCTGGATTTAATTATAGAGGGTTAATGCAAGATAAATTAACAATAGGTATGGATTATCTATTTGCTAATTCAACGAGTAATACCAATGTGAATGTAGATAATAGTCTCCCATATGGTGATTATTACAGTTATAACCACAGTGCCAGTGTATATGCTGATTATGCATTAAATCCACAAATGGCACTTAAACTAAGTTATCGATACGAGCGTTATTACGACACCGATGCTGCATCTGTTGAGATCGCCAGTATACCCGGACTAATAACACTTCAAGATATAAACCATGACTATAACGCACACCAAGTGATGTTGTCATTTAGCTACAAATTGCATTAAACGTATCGTAAATACTACGCGAGGATATAGAAATGGAACGTAGAAATTTCTTAAAAATGAGTGCAGCAATTGGCGCTGCAGCAACTATCACTGGGTGTGAAGATAGTGCGAAAGAAATCAATGTAATACCGCCTGGAGTACCAGAAAGTTCGCTTGAACAACTTAACTGGTCTGCATGCTTGGTAAACTGTGGTTCAAATTGCCCTATTAAAGTATTCAGTAAAGACGGGGTTATCACTCGAATAGAAACTGACCATGAAACAACCGATGAATATGGTGTAAACCATCAGGCTCGAGCATGTCCACGTGGTCGTTCACTTCGTCAAAGAACCTATGCAACTGACCGACTACGTTCACCAATGAAACGTGTGGGTAAACGAGGCGAGGCAAAATTTGTCCCTATCAGTTGGGAACAAGCTTATTCAGAAATAGGCTCAAAATTACAAGCCATTAAAGATAACTACGGCCCTGAATCCATTTATATGCATTACGGTACAGGCGCTTATTATGGTTTCTCATCGAATACCGCCACCTGGGGTCGATTACTGAATTTAAATGGCGGTTTTCTAGACCATCATTGGGATTATTCATGGGCCGGTGTGTATCCAGCGTGTATGGCGACTTATGGCGATCAATGGGATAGCATTGGCGGCAGCTCATTAAGCGAAATCGTTAACTCTGATTTATTTGTTGGCTTTGGTTTTAATCCAAACGAAACACGCATGAGTGGTAGCGGTGAAGGCTATGATTTTGTTAAGTCTCTAGAAAATAATAAAAAGAATATTAAAGTCTGGATGGTAGAACCAAGATACACAGATTCAATGCGTGGCAATGAAGATGAGTGGCTTGCGATCCGCCCTGGTACTGATGCCGCGTTAATTGAAGCGGTTATTTATCAAATGATTAATAGTGGCTGGGTTGACCAAAACGCGAAACCATTTTTAGATAAATATGCTGTGGGTTATGACAAAGCATCGCTAGTCAATACTAAGGCGTCTGTTACGCTAAACGCCGATCCGTTCATTGCTTCACATGCTGAATTTATCGACCCAGACCAAAATTACCATGATTACATTATGGGCCAAGGCATATTTGAGCAAGATGGCGCTAAAACGCCAGATTGGGCTGCAGTGGTATGCGGAGTCCCAGCGTATAAAATTGAACAGTTAGCTACCGCTATGATGGCCGCTGAAGCCCCCTATATTTCTGCAGGTGCAGGTATTAGTCGACATGCCAATGGCGACCAAGCCACTAGAGCCGTTTACACCTTAGCCATTATGACCGGAAAAATAGGTCGTGCTGGTGTCAATAGTGGTGCAATGCCTTCAAGCTATAGCTTTGGTGTTGCAGGTATGCAAGCAGGTAGCAATCCAGTAGATGTTACCATCCCTGTTTTCACATGGTCTGATGCCGTTGTGCGCGGTGAAGACTTTAGCGGAACGTCAGATGGCGTTCGCTTTAAATCTAGTGGTAGCCAAGAGCGGGTTGATAACAATCCAGCTAAACTGGGTACCAATATTAAGGCTATTATCAACTGTGCGGGTAACGCTTTACTGAATCAACACTCAGACAGTAATGGCACCGCTCAAATCTTACAAGATGACAGTAAGTGTGAACTGATTATTGTCAGTGATTGCTGGATGACATCGTCAGCTAAATTTGCCGATTACTTACTGCCAGATAGCACTTGGCTAGAATCAGTAGATTATGCAAACGATTCATATGCATCTGGTCAAATGGCCTATGCAACCTTTATGAGTACCTCACTGAAGCCGTTAGGCGAATCGCAATCTATGTATGAAATCTGTGCTGGTATTGCTAACGCTATGGGTAATGGTGCTGCATACACTGAAGGGCTTACCGGTGAACAATGGTGTGAAAAGCTTTATCAAGAAACTAAGTCGATGAATGCCGATGTCGATATGCCTGATACATACCAAGAAGCCCAGAAAGTGGGGGTTTTCCGTAAATATATGTCTTCACCAGTTATCGCATTCCAATCCTATATTCAAGATCCAATTGCGAATCCAAGACCAACAATATCAGGAAAATTTGAGATTTTCTCATTATCACTGGCACGTAAAGCGGCAACCTGGTCTCTGCCTACTGGAGATGAAATTACCCCATTACCGCAATATGTTGTGACTTGGGATGGCTATCAAGATCAACAAGCTATCGATGCAGGATACCCATTGCAATTATGTGGCTACCACACTAAAGGCAGAACGCACTCAAGCTATCATAACGTGCCGTGGCTTCGTGAAGCGGTAGAAGATGCGGTATGGATGAACCCCAAAGATGCCTCTGCTCGAGGATTATCTGATGGTGATATGGTTCATGTTTATAACGGTAGAGGAACAATTGAAATGCCGATAAAACTCACGCCCAGAGTCACTCCTGGAGTATGTGCTTTAGGGCAAGGTGCTTGGTATAAACCAGATGCGAGTGGGAAAGTCGGTCCATCTGGCCATGTTGTGGATATTGGAGGCTGTATTAACACTCTGACAAAATATCATCCGTCCCCAGTATCAAAGGGAAATCCACAGCACACCAATCGTGTTCAGGTAGTCAAGGCTTGAGGGGTAAATTAAAATGACACAAGAAACTCAATTAGGATTCTATTTCGATAGCAGTAAATGTACTGGCTGTAAAACTTGCCACATAGCCTGTAAAGATCGAATGGTTGGTATAACGCGTAATAAAGATGATGTCAGCACTCAAGGTGTATCCGCATTACCCGGCATGCTATGGCGAAGAGTCTATGAATATGGCGGTGGTACGTGGGAGCAAAATAGCGATGAGAGTTATGAGCAAAATATATTTGCCTATTATGCCTCTATCGGTTGTAACCATTGTAATGAACCTGTGTGTGTAAAAGCATGTCCCACAGGAGCCATGCATAAAAGAAAAGAAGATGGTTTGGTACTGGTTCAAGAGTCGTTATGTATTGGCTGCGAAAGCTGTTCAAGAGCTTGCCCGTACGATGCGCCTCAGATTGATATTGAACGCAAAGTCATGACCAAATGTGACGGTTGTTCTGATAGGCTAGCAGAAGGTAAAAAACCGATTTGTGTTGAGTCATGCCCTTTACGAGCGCTGGACTTTGATACGATGGAAAACCTTCGCGCTAAATATGGCAACGGCGATGGCCACTTTGCTCCATTACCATCAGAATCGATTACATCGCCGAACTTAATTGTTAAGGGTTCTAGGAAAGCACAACCCGTTGGTTCGAGCATGGGTCGGATCTTAAACGTTCGAGAAGTATAAATTAGTAAATACAGGGTGTAATAATGTTATTGCACCCTTCTTTCCTAGTTAAATTTATAACCAAATGTGAATGATATGAACATTGAAAAGCTTCAAGATTTACAGGCAATTGCCAATGTATTGCATTCTGTACTGACCGTTTATCCCGAGTCGGACTTAATCAATACCTTTAAACAGCAAGATATTGTTGAAAACTGGCCTAAGTTGTTAGTCACAGATCCCGACAATAAAGGA
Source organism: Shewanella sp. CAL98-MNA-CIBAN-0140 (assembly GCF_040309905.1). Lineage (NCBI taxonomy): Bacteria > Pseudomonadati > Pseudomonadota > Gammaproteobacteria > Alteromonadales > Shewanellaceae > Shewanella > Shewanella sp. CAL98-MNA-CIBAN-0140. The sequence continues at coordinate 117,632 of NZ_JBEOPI010000002.1, read as the reverse complement.
TTAACGCACCTAAAAGCTTATATTGATCAATGGACCGATAATGAAGAAGAGCTACTTAAGCTGAAACTCGAATATGGAGTACTATTCTATGGCCCTGGTACGCCTTTAGCCGCGCCTTGGGGCTCAGCCTATACAAGTTCTTCACAGTTGCTTAATGACCACAGTACCATTACTTTAAAACGGTTTTATGCCGCTAACAATATCAATATCGACATGAAAATGAATGAACCTGTCGATCATATTGGGTTAATATTTGCGGTACTGTCATTCTTATTGAACAAAGCGATTGAAGCACCACAAAATCCAAATATTCAACAAGCGATAGATGAATTACTAGAGCAACATTTGCTGCCTTGGGCTTACCGATGTCTGGAGCTCGCCTATACCCATGCTGAAACAGACTATTATAGAGGATTCTCCATTTTAGCGAGAGATTATCTGTTGTATCTTGAACAAACATTTGAACTTACACCCAAAAAAATTGCAATTTATCGGTAGGTTAATATCAATGGCATTTCTTCAATCATTAGTACAACAATGGCACAAAGCTGATTTAGGTTATAGCTTGTTGTTAAACTTTCGGCGTTCAGAAGAAATAATGCAATTATTTAATGGTGCTACTGATATTAAGACGGTAACTAACTTAATCGCCGCGTTAGTGTACTGTGAGGGTGAACCAATATGGTTAACAAAAGAGAATCAAGATACTGAAAGTCCTCTAAAAGATGAATTAGTTTTTAAATGCCTAGTCATAAACTGCCAAATTTTATTTATAAAAGTATCTCAACAAAGCAATTTAAACCAGGCAGAAAGACTCATTCTTACCCTGTCTAATGTATGGGTTAACCAAAAACGTGATGATCAAAGTAGTGATGATTTTATTAATCTTATTAAAAGAATATATGCTCAGGTTTATTCAATAGATCTAGAAAGTAGAGTTAACATTAAAAACATGAAATAAGTACTTAATTATATATATATCATCTGCAATCTGTAACAGAATTAACGCCAAAAAGATATATCCTCAAAAGTCAAAAGATAACATTAACGTTAAAAATCTGAGTAAGTTTGACTGCTATGGCAACGTTAAACATTGGAGTAAAAGTCGGCAGTTAATTTTTCAGTAACACTTAAATTATGTAATAATATCATATTGTTAAGTCTATGGCTTGCAAGTCGATAACGAGTTTATTACTCAAGCTCAATTAGGTAAAAACCATTCTCGATTAACATAAAAATATGTAGTTATATTATTTAATAAAACTAATATTCAGTTATACACTGAGGTAGTAATAATATTGCTGTTTCATATAATATTTTTTATTCAAAGGCTGACTGAATAATTAGATTTAATGTTAACAAAAAGTAATAATAATGCCTATCTAATCCGCATGCAAAGTATTAGGTCACACTAATTCATCTAGTTGCGATGTTTATCTAACAACTCACTTACCTCGTTGAGATGCTTATCTAACAACTAGAAAAAAGCTACCATTTACTGCGGTTAAGTGATCTCGATCTAAACTCTATAATACCCAAAGAAGTAATATCTTATTCGATAATTAATGAGACGACTCTCATTCATGTTTTGAAGCGTAATTTTTGATGTGTAACTCAAACTTATCTACACATTCCACCGCTCAAAAAACGGTATAACAATTTAGGCGATAACTGCCTTGAAAATACCGTTAATAAAATAATACAAATAAATCAAAGGCAAATAGATGATGAAATGTAATAAGAATGTACTCGTGATTGCAATGGCAATGGCAATGGCCGGTATCAGTGGCAGTGCCTTAGCAAGCGACACCCTTGCGGACGCATTTTCAGATGGTCAGTTTAAAGGACAAGTAAAGTCTTACTACTTCGATGAAAGCTATGACTCTAACGAAGCTGCCGACAACAACATATGGGCCAACGGTGGTTTCGTAAACTATAACACTGCTGAATTCTACGGCTTCAGTTTTGGCACCACACTACAAACTTCTCATGTGACCAGCATTGATGATCCTGCTGATAAGATGAAGACGTCTATGAATGCCCAAGGCGCCGTAATGTCGGAGTCTTATATTGGTTACAAATACAACAACACAAGCTTCAAAGGCGGTCGCCAATACATGGCACTACCTTTGATCAAAAGTTCGGGTTCGCGTTTGATTAAAGAATCTTTTGAAGCCTACTCGATTACCAATACCGATTTGCCAAATACACTCGTATCTTTAGCAAACGTAACAAAATACCAAACCCGTACGGATAAAGCTACTAAGTATACGAACGCAGCAACCTTTTTCAATGATGATGTACAGCGCGGAGATGTGGGCGGTTTCTACGATATTGGAACCGACGGTGCCGTGTCTTTATACATCAAAAATAATTCTGTTGAGAATTTAAATCTTCAAGCTCACTATGTTGATTTTATCGATGAAGTGGCGGATCTCTACGTTGATGCGACCTACACCTTTGGTGGCGAATTTCACCCATTTGTAGCTGCACAGTACTATGGCTCTAACTACGATGATGCCGCGACTGAAGATAGCTCGTTAATGGGTTATAAAGTCGGCGCATCGTTTAGCGGTTATAATGTGCACGCATCTTACACTACAGTTGATCAAGACGGTTCGGTTAATCGCGGTATTGGTGAGGCCGCCACAGCGTCATTTACCAGTTCTACGTTAACATCAGGCAACTACAATGCAGACGCTGATACTTGGCAAGTTGGTGTTGCTAAATCGTTTGCTGATTTGAAATTGAAACTGGTTCATACAGAAACAGATAACCCAATATCTAAAAATCAACTCACACAAACATACTTAGATGTTGGTTATACACTTTCTGGCGCATTCAAAGGCTGCTCGACTTCGATCCGTTACACCGTTTATGACTACGGCACTGACGCAGATGCAAAAGACAAGGGTGAGCTAAGAGCTAAGTTCTTTTACTCATTCTAAGCAATATAGACTTTAATATGTGAAAAAGAGGCCTCCTGGCCTCTTTTTTGATTGTTTCACAATAACCGCAACGCTAATTTTTTGCAGCCATTGGGTGACGAGGCTGCAGCGAAATAAATAAAGTCAGCAGCAACATAGCACAAGAAACCTACAGCCAAGCCGCTCGCAGGGCTAAGCGCCTCATACGGCCAAACTCGTAATTCCAATTTTGATAGTCATGCTTGCCGCAACATCTTTTACAGCCTTGCGACTTATATTGGCAGCAAAGATAACAAACATAAGTCATTAAATTACCCATTTGGCACTACTTTTCAAGGTTAGCAGTTGTTTTCAACGTTGCTTTCAGCTTTCTCCATTCCACATCCCCCATCCTCATCTTAACCTGTCGATCTTTATACTGGCGCTGATAGTAGCGAGGGAGTTGAGGGGCAGTACTGCCGAAAATATCAATTACACCGACTGAGAACGTCAACCGGAGGCAGGTATAACCGTTGCTAGTGACCTTAAACACTTAAGATGTGCAGGTACAATCGTTGGCAGGATTAACCATGACGGATTTAACCGAAACCTTGTTATGGCTAAATCGCCAAGAAAGTAAGCGTTTATCGCTTACCTAGGTGACGTTAGGTTGATGAATAAAACCGTTGCTGCAAGACCTCGGCTATTTTACTTTTGCTAAACCAGTAGAAGTGATTGTTAATACCGATGACTTAGAATATACATACCCAAAACCTTATGCCGGATCATTATCAGCAATTTAATTCGCAATGCATTACAGCATACCGCAGAAGGCCGAGTGATTATTGAGCAATCAGGCCACAGGGTCAATATCGAGAATCACTGTGACTCTACCGCATATGATGCAGATGATTTGGGCTTTGGCCTAGGTCTTGAACTCACTCAAAAGTTGATTGCTCAGTATGGATGGTATTATCACCATACAGATATGGGCAGTGGCAGAAAAGTGTCAGTGGTGTTTGGTGACCGTGATATTGGATTAGTATCTGCTTGATGATCGTCATCATGCCTAATACTGGTTAGCTTGGTGTGTGCTTATCGCGCAGCAATGAGCATTTAGCCCATAACGATAAAACGATTGAACTCTTTCATCTTAGTACAGCCATTAAGTAAGGGCTATGCTTTAGCTTTTACGTTTATTCGCTTGTTATCGCTCGTCACCGCTTGCTCGCATGATTTTATAACATCTAGCAGCCGCAAAGCGTCCTAGCCTCTAGGCTTTTAGCTCGTATAGCCTATAGGCCTTTCGCTTCGCTTTTAGCATGACATCACCCAGAAACAGGTTGTTTTCATCTTGGCCATCGGGAGTTCCCGTAGGATTTTTGCAACGAACATTTTGAAGTGACTTGGGTACGGCAGCGTTATTTAGCCCTGTTTAGGCTGGTTATCATTAATGCATTCAGCTTGTTGCTGCTTCCGTTTCTATGCCTGTTCATGGATCTTTTTTACAACAATTTATTATAATAAGATTATCATTTAATTATTTTAATATGATAATCGCATTATAACTGCAAGGCTGTTGAATTGTATGTATATGAGCATATAATTACCGGTATCTCTTTGCACGCCGAAGACAGTTTGGTTTTACGAGGTTACTTGACGATGAAATATAGAAAGCATTTATTTTCTTTGCGAATTGGTCATGCACTTAGAGAGTCCTTAAAAGATGTTCCTTACAAGGCTACTGCATTTTATAAAGATTTATTAGCAGGTTTGACCGTAGGTATTATTGCCATTCCGTTGTCGATGGCGTTGGCTATTGCCATTGGTGTTGCGCCCCAATACGGTTTATATACTGCCATTATTGCCGGTTTTATTACCCCATTTACGGGGGGGTCGCGTTATAGCGTATCGGGTCCTACCGCTGCGTTTGTGGTAATTTTATATCCTATAGTCCAACAATATGGCTTATCAGGTTTACTGCTTGCCAGTCTCTTATCTGGGCTTATTTTGATCGTTATGGCGCTGTTTCGGCTAGGACGATATATTCAATATATCCCAGAGTCCGTCACGTTAGGCTTTACCGGCGGTATTGCCGTGGTGATTGCTGTGCTGCAAGTTAAAGGGTTTTTCGGCTTAAGCATTACCGAGATGCCCGAAAGTTTTGTGGGTAAAGTTGTTGCGTTAGCACAAGCATTACCTGCATTTTCACTGCCGACATTGCTGGTGGGATTAAGCGCGTTAGGGGTGTTTATTCTATGGCCTAAGCTCAAAATCGCTGTTCCTGCCCATCTTCCTGCTGTGGTTATCGCCAGTCTGGTGGCGGCGGTATTTAACCAGCAAGGCTTTAATGTGGCCACCATAGGTTCTACTTTTAGTTTTACCTTGCCTGATGGCACCTTGGGGGCTGGCATTCCATCAATGTTGCCCGACTTTCAATGGCCTTGGCTACGCACGCAAGCAGATGAATCGTCTTTGGTGTTGAGTTGGGCAGTAGCCAAAGACCTATTGTCAGCGGCATTTGCGATTGCCATGTTAGGTGCGATTGAATCGTTACTGTGCGCCGTGGTGCTCGACGGCATGTCAGGTAAAAAGCACAGTGCCAACAGTGAATTACTTGGCCAAGGCATTGGTAACATTATCACGCCATTTTTTGGCGGTATTACCGCAACAGCCGCCATTGCACGCTCTGCCGCTAACTATAAAGCCGGCGCAGTAAGCCCGATTGCGGCCATGTGTCATGCGGTTGTGGTGTTGGTGTCTTTATTATCGTTAAGTACTATTTTGGCTTATATCCCGATGGCAGGCATGTCGGCATTGCTGATCATGGTGGCATGGAACATGAGCGAAGCCCACAAGATTGTCCACTTGGTGAAAAAAGCCCCCGCCAGCGAAGTGTTGGTGTTGATGGTGTGTTTGTCACTGACCATTTTCTTCGACATGGTGATCGCCATCAGTGCGGGGATTATTTTGGCGTCGTTATTGTTTATGAAGCAAGTGGCCGACATGACCAAGGTGAAAGACATCAGTGGACAGAAAAAGCACATACATGTTGAGTTACCCCCACGTTGGAAAGTATTTAAGATTAATGGCCCGTTATTTTTTGCGGCCGCCGACACTGTGTTTGGTGAGTTAGGGCATTTAAGCACGAGCCAAGATGGGGTGATTCTATACCTAGATGGGGTATCGATACTCGATTCCGGCGGAGTGGCAGCGCTGTACAAATTCCTCGGTAAATGTCGACATAATAACACTCGGGTATTGTTGGCCGATTTCCAATTTCAGCCACTTAAAACCTTAGCTAAAGCGGGCTTTGCACCAGATGGCGTTCATTGCGAGACCTATTCAACCTTGGCTGATGCGCTAGATGATGTGGTTAGTGAGATTGCGGTTAGTAAAATATAAGAAACGCCATACTGACGGATTAATACCAGAAGTATTGGTTGGTCAGTATGGCGCTTGCTATTTTGTCATTAGCTGACGGTGATGGTGTTTATTTGCTAGCCGGTGCCACTTCAATATACTGCCAAGCGTCTGCTATGTGCAGTCTTGCTGAAGTAACGTGCTTATTACGCTCAACATTAATGTGGTAAGTAATCACTTGCTCACCTCGAATACGACGCTTTGGTTCATCAAGTGTGACATTGATTTTATAATCAACTTGCTGTTGCCAGTAATCGACTCCCGGTTCACCAGCGGCATTGCGATAATCATTTGGCGTGGGTAGGCTCTCTTCAAGTTGACGATACACGCGCACAAATACTCCTTTGACAGTAGAAAACTGATGCCAATAAACCCAAAATGATGATTGATATCTTTTTTTTGGGGCAGTGTAACTAACTTAATAAGGTTATGCAGTGAGAAGAGGGTTATGAAGTTTTGCACCTTGCTGATGCCAATTCCCTATGGCATAAAAACGGCTAGCAGTATTAATTGAAGCTAGGCAGAAACTTTTGCAGGTTTTTGTGGCGGACTTCGCCTGAGGTTAATTCAGGTAAAATTTTGTACTTATTGATAATCTGTTGATATTCACCATTAGCTTTTAGTATATCTATGCCGTTAGCAAAGGTGATCGCATGGGCTTTATTTTGCTGACTAAAACCAACATACAAGGGCACAGGTTTTCCTATGGTGCCAGCATAGCGAAGCTGTTTACTTAAATTTAATTGACTCGCGGTGTACTCAATGACATTTCTGTTGTCGACGATTACGGAATGACGGCCTTTTACAAGGCGAATAATATTCATCGCTAATGGATCGCTACCTGAGGCAAAGTACGTATTAGCATGCGCGTTAAACCAGGCGTCAAGTGCTGCGCCATAGCCGTAACCATTCACTATCGCCGCTTGTTGAGTTTTATTCAGGTCGCTAATCTGCTTAAATGACTCATTACTGTCAACAAGAGTATAAAAGTCGTTGCTGTTATAGCCCAAAATCACATCAGCACTGAGTAATTTATTGTCGGCTATCGCGCTTGCGGTCAGTGCAAGCACTGCATCAATATTGTTTCTTTGCAGTTCAATCAATGCCCGCTTAAACGGAAGCTTTCGAAATTCAACGGCTTGACCTTGGATCTCAAAAGCGCGACGGGTTAGTTCTACAACGTATCCAGTTTGATTTTCGCAGATATACGGACACCAAATATCTGAGGCGATTCGAAGAGGCGCAGAGTGGGCATTAATACTGAAAAGAGACAGTAAAACGATAAAGTACTTTAACAAGTATTTTGCTCCATGATTTGAATGGGCGAGTATAGTAATTGTTTAAAGTGTATAGACAACCTTTTTTGATTAAAAAAGATACTAGTTTAGTTGTTCCTTAATAAACATGTCTGTTTTGTGAACAGATCCCAGAGCCCTATAACAGGTTATTAATTCTGGTTACTTTTTGATAACAACCAACCGAGATAATATTTTTATGGCGACATTAAATAGACAATTTACCCATGTGGTTGCTGAACAAACCGGCGAACCCAGTGTGATGACCATGACTCAGTCAACGCTTGCGATGCCAACCGCGGGCCAAGTGACGATTAAAGTGTATGCTGCTGGCGTTAATGGCCCAGATATCAAACAGCGCGCTGGTGCTTACCCACCTCCAGCAGATGCCAGCCCTATTCTTGGTTTAGAAGTGGCGGGTGAAATTGTTGCTGTAGCCGACGATGTCACTCAGTGGCGAGTAGGCGATAAAGTGTGTGCATTAGTGCCCGGTGGCGGCTATGGCGAGTTAGTCAATACTTACGCAGCTCATTGCTTACCTATTCCCACCGGTTACAGTTACGTACAAGCTGCTGCTCTGCCAGAAACCTTTTTTACTGTTTGGGGTAACTTATTTATTCGCGGCGGGCTTAAAGCAGGTGAAACCGTGCTTATTCATGGTGGTTCTGGCGGAATTGGTACTACTGCGATTCAAATGGCGAGTTGTCTAGGCGCGACCGTTTTTGCTACCTCGGGCAGTGCAGAAAAATGCCAATATTGTCTTGAGCAAGGCGCCAGTGTGGCGATTAATTATAACCAGCAGCATTTTGTTGAACCCATCTTAGAGGCGACGGGTGGCCAAGGGGTTAATGTGATTATGGACATTGCCGGTGGCGACTTTATTAATGAGAACTTAAAAGCCATCGCAGTAGACGGGCGCATGGTATCGGTATCAATGGAGCGTGGTGCACAGGCCAACGTGGATATTTTCCGCATTATGGCGAAGCGGGTAGTGTGGACAGGTTCAACCCTTCGACCACAAAGTGTGGCTAATAAAGCCCAAATTGCACAAGGCTTGGCTCAATATGTATGGCCATTATTGAATAACGGTGAAATGAGTATCCCTGTCGACAGCGTATTTGCTTTTTCACAGGTGGTTGAGGCGCACCAGCGAATGGAGTCTGGGCAACATAAAGGCAAAATAGTGTTAGCTCTGCAAGCGCAAGCTGGTTAAGTCATGCACAGAGTAGCGATTGGGTCTTAATCAGCGATATATTTTGATAAAAAACTTGAAGCTTGGTTTTTTTAAGCTAAAGTCGTGATGACATAGTGATTGGCCTGAAAGTGGTTAATCACTTTTTTGGGACGTTTATTTGGTGAGAAAAATGACAGTAAAGTGTAAAAAACTGACTACAACCGACATTTTTATGCGATTACGCGAAAATTCATCGTTTTAGGCATTGATTATCAGAAATATTCTGGTTAAATACCCACACAAATACAGAACAGATAATCGTGGCGCAGTATGAAGATGTTATCTTCAATAATCCTGCATCATTTTTAGAATATGTGTTGATTAAGGGCGTTAGCATATATGTATAACACGGCAAAAAAACAAGTTTGGTTTGGTGAATTAAGAACATCGAAAGGTAACACTATCGTCGTTCATGATAACCAATTGCCAGAAGCGTCTCCAGGACGCATCTACTTATACAATACAATTCGAAACACAATTGTTGAGTATGTAGAAGACATCGTTAAAGTTAATTTATATGACTTGGATGATGAACAAACAAAAGTCGCTATCGCTGAGTTAAATGAAGCTTGGAAAGCGGAGCGTGCTGAGTTTATGTTAAAACATCAATCACGTATCGATTTGTCAAAAGTACCTGATACTGCGCCTTCTCGTAAGGCTAAACCTGTACCAGAGCCAGATGAAATTGTTGACACAGATGATGACATCCCAGAATTAGATGACGATGATGATGACGATAGCTTTGATGAAATGGGGGATAGCGTAGACGATTAAACAAGCAGATAACTTTAAGTCTCCGACTCAAGATGTTTCTGTGGTTAATCTTATCATCCTATTTTTTATTTGTTATAGATGACTAACGGCATAAAGAATAATCCATTCTTTATGCCGTTTATTCTTTGTCGAAACTGTCGACAATTATCGCCCCCATGGATGCGGGCATCGCAATCAAAATAATCCGTTTTAATGCTAAAATGGGATCGTCCCATAAGGGCAATTTATTTAATGCCAATAGCACAATACCCACCACTAATAACGTCAATATATACGCCGCTATCACCCGCAAAAAAAAGGCTCCTCTGCGCTTAACAATATTTGCCTGAAATACACTTTGGTAAGCAAACAGAGTAATAAATGCTAGCGATAACACCACCACCAGAACCAAATTTAATGTCGGTAAGCTTGCCGATAAACGCCATGCTTCTTCAGAAAATGCTATCGGCACCGACAAGGCAAAAGCGCCCACGGCAATTTGGCCAATATCTTCGGCGTTAAATGTCGTCTTTCCCGGCGGATTACTCGGCATCGAACTGGTATCGAGTTATGTGGTGATACACTTGGCCAGGTGTTATCCACACATCGCCAGGTAAGTCGGGTTGATTAGGTGAATCAGGTAGCATTTGCGGTTCAATACACACAGCTTGATGGTCGTTCAATATTCGCTGTTTTTTGCCAATAGTGCCTTGTAAAAAGTTAGCGCCATACACTTGTACCCCAGGTTGATTGGTATAAACCGTCATGCTACGACCGCTATTGGGACTGGCTAAACAGCCAAAACGTTGCAAGTCTGCCCCTGGGTTATCTAACACATAGCAATGATCAAACCCCTTGGTAGCGGCTAATGCAGCGCGCTCCGTTTGTACCGACATTGGCGTAGGTACAGCCATGTCTAAGTCGCTGCCCGCAGTCGCTTGCATTGACGTTGGTATGCCAACATCGTTCATGGTGAGGTAGGTTTTCGCATCCACTTGCAAGGTATGTTGTTGGTTGGTGTCGCTGCGATTGCCGTCTAAATTAAAGTAGCTGTGTTGGGTTAAACTGATTGGACAGGCTTTATCGGTGCTGGCGAGCATTTCAACGTACAAGTTGTTAGCCACCAAACGGTAATCGATTTGCACAGTACAATTGCCCGGAAATCCCATGTCGCCGTCTGGGCTTTTTAAGGTTAAGCGCATGCCATCACTTAATGCCCCAAGCTGCCACAACTTGCGATTGAAGCCCTCAATGCCGCCATGTAAACAATTACTCGCTTGGTTAACGCTAAGATGATACTCGTTACCATTATATTGCGTTTTGCCATTGGCAATACGATTGCTGTAACGTCCTGCAATGGCGCCTAAATAGGCTTGTTGGACTAAATAGTCTTCGACACTGTCGCAACCTAAGACAATATTCTTACGCTCACCACTGCGATCGGGGGTCCATAATGATCGAATAATGCCACCTAAACTTAATACTTCAAGTGCGATGATGCCATTATCAATTATAACTCGTTCAATCTCACCACCACGGGGATCTTGCCAAGGTTCCAGCACACTAAAACGTACCATTTATGCCTCTCTGATCTAGATACATTACCGATTAACCGATGCGTCCTGCACCGCCACTGGCGGAACATAAGTATATAGTTGCTTCGATACCGGTTTGCTTAAGGTATTGGTTTTCAACCACATTAATCACCTTATCGGTGAGGTCGTGATTGACCAAGGCTAATACACAACCATCGCTCATACGCACACCGCCTCGCTCACCGATAAGTGTTGCAACCATAGTGACTAAGGTGTCTATCTCGACAGTGATAATATCAAAGTCATCACGCATTGATGCTTGAGACTGAGCCATTAACTGACTAAAACGAGGGATGTTATTCTGTTGCAATGCTCTGGCGGCATTACTGGTGCGTTGGTTTTCAGTGATGATATGGCGCGCTCGACGAAATTGCTCATTACTTAGCACATCTTTATTTTGGGTCAGTTGGCTTAGTGATAAATCTCGCAGTGAGTCGAGGCCAAGCAACGCGGTGATCTGGTTGCATTCTTGTTTGCGTTGTTCAAATTGCTGGGTAAACCCATGGCGGTCTTGTTTTAAATCAATCACGATCAAGCTTAACTCTTCTGGCAATAAAACCGCTTCGCTTTCTAATTCTAAACAATCAATTAATAAGGCGTGATCGGGTTGTGCCATCGCGCTGATAATTTGGTCCATCATGCCGCAATTTATCTGCATAAATTGGCTTTGGCCGCGCTGAGCCAATTGGGCAATAGCTAAAGGTGACAAGTGTAATTGGCTGGCATAACTGATGGCCGTACCGAAAGCGATTTCAAGTGCTGCCGACGACGATAAACCTGCTCCGAGTGGCACGTCACCCACTATGGCTAAGTCTAAGCCATTTGCGCGTAAACCCGATTGGTTCATGGCTGCTGTCACGCCTTTGAGGTAATGACACCAATCATCACCTGCCGCAACTGCACCTTCTTCACCAAAGTGCCATTGTTTGATTTGTCCTGGAAAAGCTGTGGTCACGGCGCGAAATAAATTATCATCGCGATGTTTTACTGCAATCACAGTGTGAAAGTTAATTGCTGCAGGTAGTACGAGTCCTTCGTTATAGTCGGTATGCTCGCCCATAATATTCACTCGCCCAGGGGCTTGGTATAAGTCGTCAGGCTTGGTACCAAATGTTTGAACAAATAATTTAGTCGCGCGTTGAGCAGGGTTTGACATACTTCAAAAAATCCAACAAAAGGGTGACAAAAAAAGTCTTATTAATGAGTTATAGCATGACTTTACTGTGTATGTAACGGAGATTTTTAATCCGCAGCAATACGCGGCAATAAACAAAAACGCCTAGAAAGTTATCTAGGCGTCGGTAAGTTAACCTCAACTCGGTATAAGAAATGGGATAATTCGATAAAAACCGGTTTATTATCCCGAGCTGAGGCGACTGTTCGTTTTATTATCACGACTCGGAAGAGACTTCATCGGTCACTGCCCGTGTTGGCTGAAGACTATTCTTCGTCAATGAGTCTGGGGTGATTTCTGGCGGAGAGTCGAGTAACTCTTTGATCACATGATCAACAAAACCGGCACCCGCCGCTTCATACAAGTTATATACAGTGTGCACACCTGAATCTTTCAACGATTCAGCATCTTCAGCGTACTGTACAATGGCACTGATTTTTCCTTGGTAGTTTAATTTTTGCAGTTGTTGTACCGCAAATAAATTACCTACGTGATTAGGCATCGCCAACAAGACTAATTCTAAATCTGGCGCCCGCTCGAGCTTCTCCCAAAAATCAGTATCGCCAGCGTCACCTTGGACGACATTACGGTTTTGGCTACGATGAAAATCAACCAATTCTTGTTTATGCTCAATCCCTAAAATTTCGCCGGTATATTTTGAATGCAGTTCATCATAAGCACCGCAACCAATTCGTCCCATACCTAAGATTAAGAAGCGCGGATTACCGATGCGGATTTGACGATCTTCAGGGTGTAATGGGTGACGTTCTAGCTTCATCAGCTTGGCTTGATAGCGCAAGTAAATTTTTGCGACGCTGCTATTCAAGGGCGCTGCAAATAAGAAACTGATGCTTAACGCGACCGCGATAATGATCAGCCATTCTGGCGGTAACCAGCCTTTATGCGCCGCAACAGCGGCGACAATTAACCCAAATTCACTGTAGTTACCTAAGTTAAATGAGGCTAATAATGAGGTGCGCGAGCGCAGTTTAAAGCGGGTGAGCAAGTAGATAAACATCAAAATCTTAACCGGGATCAACAGCACTAAAATACTGGCTAAGCCGATATCAGCTAATGTTGGTAATCCGTTTAAGCCAATGGTTAAGAAAAAGGCGATTAAAAATATTTCTTTAAAGTAATAAATCGATTTGGCTAATTCCGATGATTTAGCATGCCCTGCTAATAAAATACCCACAATAAGCGCGCCTAAATCAGGTTTTAGCCCCACGGCTTCAAATAACCATGCACCCACCACTAATGCCATCACCAGGCCAAACAATACCAGCATTTCACCGTGGCCGACGCGATCAAACACTTTATAAATAAGCGGCCTTGCTAACGGCAACAAGAGTAAAGCAAAAGCCCAAACAGACGGAATATCACCTTTAGAAATGGTTAAAAATATCACGGCGAAGATGTCTTCCATAATCAAGATACCAATCGCCACGCGGCCATAAAGCGACTGCATATCACCGCTATCTTCAAGCACTTTTACGGCAAACACGGTACTGGAAAAACTTAATGCAAACGAAATCAACATCAGTTGATTAAAGCTAAATCCGTCCAGCTGCTCGATGCCTAAAAAGCCCAATAACTTGAGCATGGGCACAAAAAATAAGAGCGAACCAATTAAATGTAAGCTTGAGCCTGCCCATACTTCGGCTTTAAAAAGGCTCTTAAGATCAAGTTTAAGGCCAATGGAAAATAGCAGTAAGGTGACACCTAAGTCAGCCAATTGCTGCAAAATAGGTAAGCTAGTGTCTTTAATGCCTAAGGTGAACAATACAAAACCAGCAGCAAGATAACCAATGAGTGGTGGTAAACCTACTCGGCTGACAAGCATGCCGCACAATAGGGTTATGATCAGGATTGCGGGTTCCATAAAGCGCCTTAAATAAACAATAAAAACGTATTGTATAAGAAAAAGGTTAACTTTCGATGACTTTCGTTGCTTAAATGCAAAAACAGCATCTTTAGTGACTAAAGATACTGTTTTACATTGTTTTTTACGGAATGATTTTACGAACTCGTTTTACGCTATAAGATCACTGATTGAGTGAATTTCATTAACGTACTTAATTTAGCGCATTAACTTATGCGCTAAATGAGTCGGTTAATTTACTTTGCTAACAGTAAATCTAAGTGAGCGGCAAAGTCTTTCGGGCCCATAAAGCCGGTAACGCGTAAGTCTTTACGTTGTTCGCCATCGCTATTAAACATTAACAAGGTGGGTAAACCTAATACGCCATAATGTTCTAAAAGAGTAATATCAATATCATCGCTGGCGGTCACGTCGGCTTGCAATAACACCATTTGACTCATGCGCGCTGCAACCTCGGCATTTTTAAAGGTAATGGCTTCAAATTCTTTACAGGCCACACACCAGTCGGCATATAAATCTAACATCACTGTTTTACCGCTAATACTGGCTTTATCCAATTCAAGTTCTAAGTCTTCCAGCGACTTAATATGGATAAAGTGATTGGCTTCGGTGTTGGCTTTGCCATCTATACCGGTTTGGGTCATATTTGAGGATTGATGACCAAAGCTGGTCATTAATGCTTGGAAGCCATAGGAGAAACTTGCCATCAAAGCCAGCAATAACAACACCCCACGAGTGCTTTGTTTCCAGTTAAATGCTGACAACCTGTTTTGATGCATTAAGTAAGCGATTAAGCTTATTGCCCATACTGACCAAAGTAAATCGGACACTAAACCAGGCCAAATACGGCCAATCATCACAATCGATACTGAAATCAGTAAGAAGCCAAAGACGGTTTTAATGATGTCCATCCAAGCCCCTGCGCGCGGTAAGATTTTACCACCCGAAGTGCCAATAATTAATAACGGTACTCCCATCCCCATGCTCAATACATACAGGGCTAAAAAGCCTTGCAGTAAGTCGCCAGACTGCGCCACGTAAATGAGCACCCCAGATAATGGCGCTGTGGTACAAGGC
This sequence comes from Shewanella sp. CAL98-MNA-CIBAN-0140, assembly GCF_040309905.1. Classification (NCBI taxonomy): domain Bacteria; kingdom Pseudomonadati; phylum Pseudomonadota; class Gammaproteobacteria; order Alteromonadales; family Shewanellaceae; genus Shewanella; species Shewanella sp. CAL98-MNA-CIBAN-0140. The sequence continues at coordinate 102,293 of NZ_JBEOPI010000002.1, read as the reverse complement.
GAAGCGACTAAACCAGAAATCACTCCCATCATAAACACACCAATGAGGTTGCCACCTTTTTGGTTGTTCGACATCGAGTTCATTTTTTGTTGCCATTTTGATGGCAGTTTTAAATCGTACATGCCAAACATCGACAAGCTCAGCAATACAAACATCACCGCTAAGAAAATCAAAATGGCCGGGTGTTGTAAGGCCGCTTGAAACTTAAGTCCGGCAGAGGCCACCACTAACCCGAGTAAGGAATAGGTAATCGCCATCCCTTGCACATAGGCCATTGATAGGGTGAAGGCTTTGGCTGTAGACAGCTTCTTGCCTTGACCAACAATAATGCCAGACAAAATAGGGTACATTGGGAATACACAAGGCGTTAATGCTAAGCCTATTCCCAAACCAAAGAAAATCACTAAGGTCCATAATAGACTGTCGTTTTGTAGTCTTTGGTTTAAGGTGTCTTGTTGGGTAATCGGTGCGGCTGGGGCATCGGTCGCCGTTGATGATTGTGCTTCATCAGGTGCGCCAATCACTTTTTTGCTGGTTAACTTGCCATCATTAGCCTCAATAGCGGATAAGGTAACATCGTGTTTGGTGGGTGGATAACACAAGGTCCCTTCAGCACAACCCATAAAGGTGACATGAAATACCGCATCGGCTTGCGCTTCTTTAAAAGCAATCGGGATTTCAACAAACGAGTAAAACACCTCTTGGTCGCCAAAGTATTCGTCATGATGGTTTTTGCCATGGGGTAATGCAATATCACCAATCACCGCACCGTCGACGGAAAACTGTAGCTTGTCGCGGTATAAATAATAGCCTTCGGCGATCACAAAATTGATTTTGAGTTGATTACCTTGTTGTTGGTAATCAAACACAAAAGCATCGTTCACCTTCATTAATTCTGGTTCACTGCTTAAAAAACTGAATTTACTACTCAAGACATCAGCACTGTGTGCTGCTGGCGCGAGTATGATTGATGACATCATTAACAATGATGTGAGGCATATTGCGACGATTTTTTTCATGATGGTGAGTTGTCTTTTATCCATTGTAAATAAGGGCCAAAACCAACGATAATCGGAGTGGCAATGAATTCTGGTACTTCATAAGGATGCATTTGGATCACGAGTTGTTCAATTGCATGATAATCAGTTGCCATGCATTTTATCTGCATCGGCACTTCATTTGACTGACAAATGTTATTGTCCCAGTGATATATTGACTCAACGGCTTGGCCTATTTGTACACAAGCCGCTAATTGGGCCGCTACTAATGCAGTCGCAATACGTGAAGCGATTTCAACATCGGGACAAGTGGTTAAAATAAGTAGCTGTTCGGGTTTATACATAAGTTGTCTTAAAGTTTACTTAAGTTAATGCTGTTATCATGCTAAAAGTCATCACAGTACGCTTTTTTAAACGCATTTTCATTAAACTGAGGTGATATTCGTGACCTGTCTTGAAATCAGACCTGCTCACCCCCATTTAAGTTTCATCGGCAACAGTTATTTTATCGGTCGCCACTCTATCAAAAAGCGATCATTAGAGGCCAATATGTTTTTTATTTTATTGTTAATATTTGTTTTAATACCGGTTATAGAGCTCAATGTGATCATTGAAGTTGCCAGTTCGATTGGCTCGTGGCCCACGGTTGGTTTGGTGCTCTTTACTGCCGTAGTCGGGGTGTCGTTGGTGCGTAGCCAAGGTTTAAGCACCCTAATGTCAGTGCAACAAAAGTTAGCTCGAGGCGAAGCGCCTGGGCAAGAAATTGTCGAAGGCATGATGCTAGCTGCCGCAGGGGTATTATTACTGATCCCCGGCTTTGTGACCGATTTTATCGGCTTAATTTTATTAACACCGTTAACCCGTGCACCCATTGCGGCATTTTTTTACAAGCGCATGCAATTACGCGTAGTGGCTAATGGTGGTTTTAAATCAGGTTTTGGCGGTGGACAAAGTCCTTTTGGGCCATCGGGTCCATTTGCGGGGCAAAAACCATCTGATCAACCCGGCAACACCTTCGACGGTGATTTTGAACATAGAAATGAGCAACCTCGTAGCCATCAAATTGAGCATGACGATGTTGATGACAACCTTAATGAAGACAAGCATCAAAACAGTCATAAAGATAACCATGACGACAAGCGTGACGACATTATTGATGTTGAGCCCGTTAACCCTAAAGATGACAACAAACCGACGTAGTGTTACCCAGCAATTCAATGTCCATTGAGTCTTACGTTGAGGTCATTAGGTTTAGATCATTATTGTTAAAATAGTCGCTTTGGGGTTCAATTTTTAGAGCGTGTTCGATTGGGTGTGGCGTTTACGCCCTAATGAAAGAAACAGCGAAACAGCCGAGAGATGTATTATTCGGCTGTTTTTGTGTCTGTTTGTAGCTGAAGTTGTTTATCCTGCTGAGCACCAAACCAAAATGCACTAATGATACTCAAGCCCCAATTGGCCAAAAATACCCAGGTTAACGCCGACATGCTTGAGCTGCCGGTGTCGAGCGCGACCTCTGATACTGCAGCATAAATTGAGGCTAAATCGTTGCCGATATTGCCCGCTAAAATTTGCTCTGCAATGACTTGTGCTCGACTGATCATCTGGTCCATAAGCACCATAATGCAGACCACACTGATACTGATAAACCCCCAGCCCTGTAATTTTTTACCTAACCAGAGTTGACCACTGCCAGGGCAAATAATGCCAGAGAGCATGGCGGCATAAATGGATTTTTTCATCATAGCTTAATTGTATTTTCGATTAATATACTGCTATTAATCCTCTGACAGCGATTAAAAAGCAAGTTTGGTCGGCATCATTAACACAGTTTAATATTCGCCAAGGTGAGTTGCTGAGTCTTTTGCATCAACTTGTTTGTCGGCTGCGTCAGCGTCAGTTGGCTCGGATTTGTCGGGACAAGGTACAGCATGCTTAATGTTGTCTGGCTCGCTAATTTTAGTCGCCAAATAATAACAAGCTAAGCCCATAAGCGTATTGGTAATGGGCAGTGCCAGTAAAATACCTTTTACCCCACCAACATAAGATCCTAAAACCGCTAGCGGTAACATCAATAACATTAACCGACACAAGTTAATCACCAGTGAACTCAACGGCCTATGGTAAGCGTTTAAGCTAGTGGCAAAAATAATCACAATACCCAGAGGCCCATAAGCGACAGGTAACACTAGGATATAAAAACTCAGCCACTCGATAACAAGCGGGTCGTGAGTAAACAATCCAGCAATAAAATCAGCATTAAAATACAGTGGAATATACAGCAATGTTTGAAATACAAACACGAATTGCAACGACATCAATAAGGCTTTTTTAGCGCGTTCAGGCTGGCCAGCACCTAAATTTTGCGCAATAAAGGGCATTAAACTCGACGACAGCGCCATCACCACAATTAGCGACACCGACTCAAGGCGAATACCTGCGCCAAACGCTGCAACGCCGGTATTATCAATCCGGGCTAACATCGCCATGATAATGCCGTTAGTAATAGGGTTAATCACATTCATTAATGCCGCTGGGCGAGCAATATGAGCTAATACCTTCCAATGCAAAATTAATCGACCAACATCAAAGCGAGCAAACTTGACCAGTTTACGCTTAACAATAATCAGGTAGCCCGACAACGACATTGCCATCACCCAGGAAAGCGTTGTCGCAATGGCTGCGCCTTGTATTTCTAATCGAGGAAAAGGGCCAATGCCAAAGATAAGTAGCGGGTCGAGTACTAAGTTTACAATGGCGGCGAGCATCATAATTTTAGCCGGTGAGCGGGTATCACCCGTGGCACGTAATCCCTGATTACCCACCATCACTAACACTAATGCAGGGGCACCTAAATACCAGTACCACATGTAGTCATGTATTAATGGCAAACTGGCACTATTGGCACCCAGTAAACTAAAAGTAGGTTCAATCAAGACACAACCGAGTATCGATAACCCCCAAATAATAACTAAGGTCATGCACAAGGTGTCATATAAAAACACTCTAGACTCGGGCGCATGCCCAGAACCAATCAAGCGCCCCAGATTGGTCGACACGCCAGCACCAATGCCGATACCGATACTCGAAATGACCAAGGTTACCGGGAAGGTAAAACTCACCGCCGCCAGTGCTTCAGTGCCCAACTTACTGATAAAAAAGATGTCTACCAGACTGCCACCGAGAATGGTCATAATGCCAATCAGGTTAGGCAAGGTCATGATAAGCAGAACACGACCAATTGGGGCTGTGAGCAACCCATGTCTGTCTTTCATCTATTCTCGGTCTTAATATTTCAAAGGAACAGAATTCTATCAGGATTAGTGCAGCATTAATAAATCAGACTTAAAAAAGTAGAGTTTTTTTTTTAAGTCCCCTTGGATCTGTGATCAATCACCCCCATATCACATGCATTAAGGGGGAAACCCTTATTTGTTAGTCAATAGCCTCGTTTTCTGGGCATCACATCATTAGGAGAGTTCATAGATGAATATTCGTCCATTACATGACCGCGTTATCGTTAAACGTTTAGAAGTTGAATCAAAATCAGCCGGCGGTATTGTGCTTACAGGCAGCGCAGCTGAGAAATCAACTCGTGGTGAAATCCTTGCTGTAGGCAACGGTCGCATCTTAGAAAACGGTTCAGTTACTCCGCTTGACGTTAAAGTGGGCGACGTTGTGATCTTCAATGAAGGTTATGGCGTCAAGAAAGAAAAAATTGACGGAGAAGAAGTCTTAATCCTGTCAGAAGCTGACCTGATGGCAGTAGTAGGCTAAGCCTCTTGCATCAACTCGACTTTCCAGTTAATCAACAAATTTAAAGGAACATCAAAAATGGCAGCAAAAGAAGTCTTATTTGGTAACGACGCACGCGTAAAAATGCTTGCGGGCGTTAACATCCTAGCCAACGCAGTTAAAGTGACTTTAGGCCCTAAAGGTCGTAACGTTGTTTTAGATAAAAGCTTTGGTTCGCCAATGATCACCAAAGACGGTGTGTCAGTTGCGAGAGAAATCGAACTGACAGACAAGTTCGAAAACATGGGCGCACAAATGGTTAAAGAAGTTGCTTCTAAATCAAATGATGCAGCCGGTGACGGTACTACTACTGCAACAGTATTAGCTCAAGCTATTGTTGTTGAAGGCTTAAAAGCAGTTGCAGCGGGTATGAACCCAATGGACCTTAAGCGTGGTATCGACAAAGCAGTTATCGCAGCCGTTGCTGAGCTTAAATTACTTTCTCAAGAATGTTCTGACACTAAAGCGATTGCCCAAGTCGGTACTATCTCTGCTAACTCTGATGAGTCAATCGGCGAAATCATTGCAACAGCAATGGAAAAAGTCGGTAAAGAAGGCGTTATCACCGTTGAAGAAGGCCAAGCGCTTGAAAACGAATTAGACGTTGTTGAAGGTATGCAGTTTGATCGCGGTTACCTATCACCATACTTCATCAACAAGCCAGAAACTGGCAGCATTGAATTAGACAGCCCATTCATTTTATTAGTAGACAAAAAAGTGTCTAATATCCGTGAATTATTACCTATCCTTGAAGGTCTAGCTAAAACAGGTAAGCCATTGCTTATCGTTGCAGAAGACGTTGAAGGCGAAGCATTAGCAACATTGGTTGTCAACAACATGCGTGGCATCGTTAAAGTGGCTGCAGTTAAAGCTCCTGGTTTTGGTGACCGTCGTAAAGCCATGCTTCAAGATGTCGCCATCTTAACTGGCGGTACTGTTATCGCTGAAGAAATCGGCCTAGAACTTGAAAAAGCGACACTAGAAGATTTAGGTACTGCTAAGCGCGTTATCATTACTAAAGATAACACCACCATCATCGATGGTAACGGCGACCAAGTGCAGATTTCAGCTCGCGTTTCGCAAATCAAACAACAAGTTGAAGAGTCAACATCAGACTACGACAAAGAAAAGCTACAAGAGCGTATGGCTAAGTTAGCTGGCGGTGTTGCAGTCATTAAAGTTGGCGCAGCAACTGAAGTTGAAATGAAAGAGAAAAAAGCCCGCGTTGAAGATGCATTAAATGCTACTCGCGCAGCGGTTGAAGAAGGTGTGGTAGCCGGTGGTGGTGTAGCCCTTGTTCGCGTTGCAAGCCTGATTAAAGATATTGACGTGCTTAACGAAGACCAAAAGCACGGTGTGCTTATTGCGCTACGTGCGATGGAAGCGCCTTTACGTCAAATCGCGACTAACGCAGGTCAAGAAGCATCAGTTGTGGCTAACACTGTTAAAAACGGTGAAGGTAACTTCGGTTACAACGCAGGTAACGACACTTACGGCGACATGTTAGAAATGGGTATCCTTGACCCAACTAAAGTGACCCGTAGTGCATTACAGTTCGCCGCGTCTATCGCGGGCTTAATGATCACGACTGAAGCGATGATCGCTGAAATACCACAAGATTCTGCGCCAGATATGGGCGGAATGGGCGGTATGGGCGGAATGGGCGGCATGATGTAGTAGATTTTAAATCTATTAGCCTAGCTCTAACCATTTAAACGAAAGCCTGAATAGCAATATTCAGGCTTTTTTATTGGTTTTTAAAGGTTTGTTATAAGCCTTGGGTTCAAATGGTGAATGAAACGCTACCCTTAATACAAAGTAGTGTAGCCATGATTGGAAGGCTTCGGAATAAATATAGTACTCAGCAGAAAGTGAGAATTTTTTAGCTGAACCATTAAGGCAGTGTTTGTTGGTCATTTCTACTTTTTATATCCCCTTCAAAACAAACACATTGCAAAAATCACCTAGAAAGGCAACCTTGCTCCAATCTTGATACATGCAATAAATTAAATTTAGAAATATATAAAAAAACTGTAAGGATTTTTACTGAATGACTACTTAGTAAAAGAATCACAAAATAATAGGGTATTATAATGAACCAAGTATTAAATAAGATTAAACAAAGTAAGTTGTCTCAACGCATCTTAAAAGTAGGATTAGTTTATGTTGTTTTGGAGATAACAATTGCAATTGCTGCTGTTTTCTATGTCGCACAAGAGGCCATAACCTAAGGCGAATAAACCTTAGTCTCTTGTACCTACCTCTAGATCTTCATTCAAGAAATGATAGTTATTAGACAATAATGGCTAGTGGAGTGCCACTTGATAATTAAATATGAATAAAGATAAATTGCTTGAGACGTTTTGGCCGCGCCTTTCACGAATAGCTTCAACTTATGAAGCTATTCCCCAATTACAGCAGGAGCTTGTACAAGAAATGGCGATGGCAATATGGCAGTCTTTAAATAGTTTTCGTGGTGATAGTTCAGTCGAAACATTCATGTATAAAATTTCGCATAATGTTGGAGTTGGTCATATAAAAAAGCAGGTGAAACAGGTAAAAACAACAAGTGAAGATTATAATATTCCTGTTACTTCTTCCTTAGAGCAAGGGATCTCAAATGATCAACAGTTAACACGATTGATGAACGCCATTTGGCAGTTACCTTTACTCCAACGACAAATAATTACTTTATATCTTGATGGTGTAAAACAGCAGGATATCGCGGAGATCGTCGGGATGAGTGAAAATAATATAGCGGTCAAAATCACTAGGACAAAAAAATCTTTAGCACAATTAATATCTAATGATTAGCTATCAATTTATATACGGGAGTAGAAATTATGAACGATGATTTCGATATAGAGTCTTTGTCAACAGTTTGGCAGGCCCAAAATACCCCAAGCAAATTCACAAAAGAGCAAATAAAAAAACGGCTCATTAAAAAGCGATTAGGTTTGTTCGCAGTAACAACCGTTGAATTGGGTATTCTATTAGCGGTGGCTTGGTTTTTAATGATAGCATTTAGCCAGTCTTGGGCTATTCATTTAAAAATAGGGCTTATCTTTGCGCTGTTCATCGGTGTATTCACCTTCATATTAATGTCGAAAAGCCGATTCAAAGGTTACCAAATGATCAAAAACTCGACAAGTGAATGGATTGAATTTGAAGAACGTATGAGTCTCGAAGTGCTACAGCGAGGAAAGTATACTAAATACCTTATCGCTGTTTTTGCTGGGGCGGTCACGACTTCTTTTACTTACGAGTATTTCTATATGGAAAGTCCGATAAGTGATCTCGTTTGGCGTTATTTATTTGGCATCATTTGGTTGACGTTTGTATGGCTTTTTAATATCAAACAAATCAAAAAGCACAACGAGTTTTTATCTAAATTAAAATAAAATCAATAATTTGTAAGGTTTTTTCAAAATACTCCACTGTTAGGTTGAACTTAAATTTAAGTTAATACGTGGAGTTTTTATGAACATTTCAAGAATTATTACGACAGCAGTTTGCCTATGCTCTTCATACACAGCATTTGCCAATCAAACACCGAATAACCCTGTACAATCATTTAGTAATGCCAATATTGTTGATGTGAACAAAGGCGAAATTCTCGAAAACCGTTTTTTAGTGATTAATGGTGACACTATTGAGTATGTTGGCCAAGAGTTGCCCAAGCAATATTCACAACTTGAACCTATTGATGCTCAGGGGCAATACCTTCTTCCTGGGCTTATTGACACCCACGCTCATATTTCACTAGGCGAAGTGACCTTTAAAAAAACACGTGGAAAGCTTGCTATCAATGCAAATAGTAGTGATGCGTTATCTGAATGGAATGCAAAGGAGCTTCTGCGTTGGGGTATCACCTTCATTAGAAACCCAGGTGGTAGTAGTGAGCATAACCTTCGATACAAACGCGACGTAGCTACTGGTAATACTATTGGGCCTGGGGTAATAATTGCTGGTGAAATTATTAATCAAGGAGCCTTTGAAGGTTTAACCGTTGATATAAATAAAAACATGTCACTGCACGCGGCAATTGAACAACAAAAGGCTGCGGGTATAGATATTATTAAGCTTTATGCTGGTTTAACTGAGCAGCAGATTCAAGATGCTATAGTAATTGGTCATAAACTCGATATGCAGGTTATTGGTCATCTCGAAGAAGTGAGTTGGACGGATGCTGCAAACTGGCAAATAGACGGGATAGTTCATGCTATGCCTGTTTCATCTAAATTGCTCAGTAAAGAAGCAAAAGAGGAATATCAGAAAAATAGTCGTCCTGGACCTTTCGCTCATTTTGAGTGGTATGAGCATTCTGACTTAAACTCAAAACCAATGCTCGAACTATATCAAGCTTTACGTGAGAACAAAGTTCATGTTGATCCGACATTAATCGCGTTTAAAAATAGTTTTTACGGTGATAGTCAACAAGTTGTTGCGCACCCAAACCTTAAATACGTTCACCCAGAATTACTCAATAATTGGCAATCGTTTTTCACTTTTAACATCGGCTGGAAAGAACAAGATTTTAGCCGCGCTAAAAAAGTGTGGCCAAAGGTATTAAGTTTTGTGAATCGTTTACACAAAGAGGGTGTACCGCTCACCATCGGCACAGACTTAGGTAACCCTTGGGTGATCCCAGGCTTTAGTGTACATCAGGAAATGCAAATATTTGCAGATGCTGGTATTCCTAATAGTGAGATCCTAAGAATGGCAACGATCAATGCTGCCAAACAACTGAATATCTCTGATCAACACGGCTCTATCGAGCAAGGTAAAATCGCTAATATCGTATTCCTCAAAAATAACCCATTAGAAAATATTGCTAATACAAAAACAATTACTCAAGTTTTTCTCGCTGGCAACTTGATTAACGGAAAATTAAATCATTCAGAACCGGTATTAACAACGAAGGAGTAAGCGAATGTTTAATTTAAAGAAAATACATAATTTAGTGATCGTTGCTTATTATGTACCCTACTGACCAGTATTACTATAAATGCCAATGAAGCTAATAGTGAATTGTATGCGAATGACTGGAAAAGTCCTGAAGCTATTATAGATGCGATGTATAACACGATATCTGCGGGCCCAAATCAAAAACGAAATTGGTGCCGCTTTATAGACTTGTTTTTTGACAATGCAGAGATGTTGATTGCAATGCAATCTTCACAATTTTCGGGGATTATCGCTGCTGATATTGAAGGCATTATCGCTCAGACCGAATCGGCTTATGGCAAAACAGGGTTTCATGAATTAGAAACTTCAAAGGAGGTTGTTCAGTACGGCAACATGGCTAATGTATACAGTAGCTTTGATGTGAAGTTAAAAACGACCGATGAAAAACCATTGATGAAAGGACTAAACCACTTTCAATTATTATTTGATGGTGACAGATGGTGGATAATTTCTAATACCAGTATTATAGATAACAAAATTACAAGGGCTCGCAGGTATTACAAAAATACTAAGGCAAATATAAATTGTCGTATGGGCCTGGATTTTCTCTTTTCATAGGTTTTAATGAGGGCTAGTCAGATCATCTGCCAATCTGGTTTAAGGCTTCTATGTCCGTTATGATAGCGATGCAGACAATGAGTCGTAACAATTTTAGACTCTGTGTTGGAATAGTGGTGAATCACGATTGAATTTTCAACAAACATTTTATTTTGTTGTTTTCAACTACTTAACTAGGTTGCTTGATTGGTCGGGGTATAATTTGGGGTATCCCACTTTGTGGATTTTATTTTTTATCTAAATATCAGTTACTTAAGTTGTAGGTGGGCGGTATGATGTAATCTAGCTTGTCTAAATCGGTGATAACTGCGTTGCTTCACCACTCGTTTATGAGAAACTAAACGTCGTGGTAAAGCGCCTTGTTCTAACCCGATTTATCCTGCGCTATATTGCTTGTCGTTCTAAAGCCTAGAAGCTTAGAGCTAAACTTCTTGTAAAAGAAAAGAGAAAGCCTCGATACTTAACTATATCGGGGCTTTTTGTTATTGGTTATTTGGGGATTTAAGGATATTTTTACTCTGACTCTGACGAATCCCCACAAAAAGAACTGAATAAATAAAGAGATAGGTAAAAAAGAAAGGAACATTCATGGCATTTGGTGATCAAATTTATCGCCAAACAAATATTACCACGAGTAAATACCATGAATGCTAAACATGTTTTATCAAAATGCCTCTCACTTGTCACCCCATTAATGCACAAAACACTTCGTACTAGTTTGTTTGCTGCCATTGAAAGCTCAATGAATGGTGGTCCACTTTCTATCACGGGACTCGGCCGTAACATAACGAATAAAGCGAAGGAAAAACATAAGATTAAGCGTGTAGATAGGCTTTGTAGTAATGCTAATCTTCATCGTGAAATCGAGTGTGTCTATACCCGCATGACACATTTGTTAGTGGGTAAAATGAAGCAGCCAATCATTCATATCGATTGGTCAGATCTTGATGACCGTAAGCAGCATTTTCTCATTCGAGCATCTCTTGCCGCTCGAGGACGTTCACTGACACTTTATGAAGAAATACATCCACTAAACAAAAAAGAGAAGCCTAAACCCCATTTACTCTTCCTGACTCAACTTAAGGCTATGCTACCCAATGACTGCAAGCCTATTATCGTTACTGACGCAGGTTTTCGGATCCCTTGGTTTAAGCAAATATTGTCGCTTAACTGGGATTACGTAGGTCGATTTAGAAACCGAACACACTGCAAAAAATGCCTTGTGGATGACTGGTATCCCGTTAAGCAACTCTATGTTCAAGCAAGTGCTAGGGCCAAAAGTCTCGGCGTTTACTTGTTAGGTGAGAAAGTGTCTTTTAAATCACGCTTAGTTATTTTTAAGCGCAACGCAAAAGGTCGAAAAGATAAAGTGGCCACAGGTGACAAAGCTAGACGGAGTAAACAGTCACGAACAAGTGCCGAGCGAGAAAAAGAGCCGTGGTTACTGGCAACATCGCTATGCAGTAGAAGAGATGCTGCTAAAAGAGTCGTTAAAATTTATGCGACGAGGATGCAGATAGAAAAGAGTTTTAGAGATGTTAAAACAGGGTTGAAAATGAATGATAGCGGAACAAGGATTCACCGTAAATTAGGCGTACTCCTGCTCATAGCTTGCTTATCACAATTTATACTTTACCTGCTTGGTTTGGCAGTAAAATCAGCTGATAAGCACAGGCAATATCAAGCTAACTCAATAAAGCATCGCAACGTGCTCTCAAACCAATTTATAGGATTAAGGGCCTACAAAGATAAGTCTTTGAGGCTACTGAAGTCTCACTGGCTAGCAGGAATTAATAAATTTAGTGGCACATTTAGTGGGGTCAGAGTAAACTTTCTGCCCCACGATATTGTCTATGCCATTTCCACGACGAAATTCAGTTATTACTTCCGCGTAATCTTATCCAGATATCCCATGGCAAAGGCCGTTAAAACAAAAGTGATGTGGATGAGCAGATACCACATGATCTTGTCGTTAGCGATATTTTCGGCATTCATAAATACTTTAAGAATTTAGTGAAGAATTTAGTGGGGTCAGAGTCTGACGAATCCCCACAAAAGAATGAATAAAAATAATGAGATAGGTTAAAAACTAAGGAACATTCATGACATTTGGTGATCAAATTTATCGCCAAACAAAAATTACCACGAGTAAATGCCATGAATGCAAAACAAGTTTTATCAAAATGCCTCTCACTTGTCACCCCGTTAATGCACAAAACTCGCCGACAAAGTCTGTTCTCTGCAATTGAAAGCTCAATGAATGGTGGAGCATTATCAATCACAGGGCTTGGTCGTGATATTGAAAGTAAAGCCAAAGAAAAACATAAGATTAAGCGTGTTGATAGGCTTTGTAGTAATCCTCATCTTCATCGTGATATTGAGTTCATTTATACTCGTATGACCTGCTTGCTCCTCGGAAAAATGAAGCAACCCATCATTCATATCGATTGGTCAGATCTTGATGACCGTAAGCAGCATTTTCTCATTAGAGCATCTTTGGCGGCTCAAGGACGCTCATTGACACTTTATGAAGAAATACATCCGCTAAACAAAAAAGAAAAGCCTAAAACTCATCTACTCTTTCTGACCAAACTGAAGGCGATGCTACCTAGTGACTGCAAGCCTGTCATCGTGACTGATGCTGGATTTCGAATTCCATGGTTTAAACAAATACTGTCACTTGATTGGGATTATGTCGGGCGATTCAGAAACAGAACTCACTGTAAAAAGCATATTGGGGATGATTGGTTTCCAGTTAAAAATTTGTATGCTCAAGCAAACTCAAATGCCAAAAATCTCGGCATATATTACTTAGGTGAGCAAACTGCTTTTAAATCTCGCTTAGTGATTTTTAAACGCAACGCTAAAGGGCGAAAAGACAAAGTGGCTACAGGTGATAAAGCTAGACGGAGTAAACAGTCACGAACAAGTGCCGAGCGAGAAAAAGAGCCGTGGTTACTGGCAACATCGCTATGCAGTAGAAGAGATGCTGCTAAAAGAGTCGTTAAAATTTATGCGACGAGAATGCAGATAGAAGAGAGTTTTAGAGATGTTAAAACAGGGTTGAAAATGAATGATAGCGGAACAAGGATTCACCGTAAATTAGGCGTACTCCTGCTCATAGCTTGCTTATCACAATTTATACTTTACCTGCTTGGTTTGGCAGTAAAATCAGCTGATAAGCACAGGCAATATCAAGCTAACTCAATAAAGCATCGCAACGTGCTCTCAAACCAATTTATAGGATTAAGGGCCTACAAAGATAAGTCTTTGAGGCTACTGAAGTCTCACTGGCTAGCAGGAATTAAGATGCTACAATCGTTAATCAAGGATCCACAAGCATGCTATTAAATTCGTGGGGATCCCTCAGACTCTGACCCCATTTATTCCTAAACTCATCATAAGTAATTATTTATGATGGAAAATCTATCATTTCTGATTATTTAACCTGCTCGGTAATTCAAGTATATTCTATCTATTAATTTTCAGCCTATTTGGTAAGTATTAAATAGTTAAAGGCCTAGTTCTCTTGTCTATTTGACGTTAGATATGGCTATTATTGGCTGGCATAATACAAAAAAGTCCACTATATCAATTACCATCCCTTTATTTATCAAACGAAATAATCTTTTGATGTGCTATTGACTACGGAAGCGCCTTAAAAGTTAGTCTTGAAAAGGCTAATAAACGAACATCAAATAGGTTTTTGAGTTTTTAGGTCTCGTTTAGATGCACACTAATGGGTTACAGATTTTATAAGTCAGTTCTAATTAAAACGTTTAGACATTTACAAGGAGTAACAATGGCTAAGTTAGTAATCACTCAATCTGTAGGATTGGGCGGTGTAAACACACCGAATGATGTAAAAGCCGTGCAGGTAGCACTAAATAATTTATTAGGACTCATACCGCCCACAAGAAAATTGGCTGAAGACGGCAGATTGGGTGCTCGTCCAGAGAATTCAAAAACTGTAGCTGCGATTAAAATCTTTCAAAGTAAATCAGTTGCCATGGTTCGCCCTGACGGAAAAATAGATACTAACGGTCGCTCACATCGTAAGTTTAATGAAAAATTAAGCGCAATCGCGATGGCAGCAGTAGTACCTATTTCTGGTTCACTGAAAGTGATTTTGAAGAAAAACCTAGAGAAATATGAAGGGCGTGTGCCGCATATGTATTTAGATACTGTCGGTAAAGTCACTGTAGGTGTTGGGCATATGATGGTTGATGTTCAGGCTGCTCAAAAGGTACCTTTTGTGGTTAGTAGCACGGGAGTGCCGGCAACTGCTAAGCAGATTGAAGATGAGTTTAATGTAATACAGAAACGCCCATTTGGTAAAGCGGAAGGCTCTAAACGTTTCAAAGCATTTACCTCATTAGTACTAACAGATTCAATGATTGATAATCAAATTCAAAAACACATTTCCAGTTTTGAAATTGAGCTAAAACGTATTTATGGAGCTACTGAATTTGCGGCGTTTCCCAATGATGTTAAATTGGCATTGTTTGATATGATATTTAATTTAGGAATGACTAAGCTAAAAAATACCTTTCCTAATTTTAATAGGCACCTCAAAGCTGGTTATTTTAAAAGTGCCTCTCTAGAATCTTCACGTACAAAAATATCGGATGAACGTAATGCTTACGTTCGTAATTTATTAGGTAATGCAAAATGATAAAAAAAATTGCTCTGTTAGGTGCGTTAATTTTTGTAAATATAGCCTGTGCGAGTAACGAACAGTTCATAGATCCAAGTTATAGTGAACATAATAAGACAAATGGCTATTTTACGGAGCCAGTCATAGTAACAACTTCTGCCGAGATGGTTAGAGCATTAGCACTGCCATGGTATTTCTCTGACAATATGAGACATGACAACGGTAAAGTTGTTGATGTAAATAGTTGCGCCTCAATGATTGAATTAACAACACAAGGCTATTCAGCGTTGAAAGCGAATGAACAAGAAATGTTTGATGCGATGTTTCATATTTGCAAAACGTGGCAGATCATGGCTGATTTTAAGGCTTCGAAACAGTCTTTCCTCGGAGATATCGAGTTTAATAAAGCTTTTGCCGACATAACGCCACCTCAATTAGCATTGGTCATATCTAGAGATGATGAACGTCGTCTTGCTAAAGCGGCTAACTGGGAAGATATGAGCCAAATTAAGAGTGTGGAAAAGCTGAATAATGAACAGACTATTTTTGTCGATTCTACAGGCGGCAGACAAAAAATAACATTAATGGCAAAAGGCGATTATAACGGCGATGGTATTGAAGATGTGTTGTTTTATATGGAAAACAGTGTAGAAGGTGGGAGTTACTCCTCTGTGTACGCTTATGTATTAACTCGTCTATCTTCAGATGCCTCTTTTACCTTGTTAAAGCAATGGTAGTAAAACTAGCCCCATTTGATAGGGCAAGTGTTTAGCTGAATGATATTATTTTTTCTTCAGTCGAAGTTAAGCTCAGTATTTCATCACACTAATTTAACGTTTGCATTCTTGATAGTAAGCGATTTTGAATACTAATAAAGTGTTAGATTTAGAGTTTCATTTCATACAGTCTTCCTACATTGCCAATTTAAATTTATGATTAATATCAAGATGGTAAGAATAATAGCGTTAATAATTTTAGTTGTATTAGGATTGGGTTGTGTGAATGCAACTGGAAATATAGCACCATTATTACCATTAAATGCAGGTGAGTTTTTCCTAGAACAAACAAGGGAAACACACAATGCTGATGACTTCAAACTTTTACATAAAGACATATGGGGTTATGAAACAGAGCTGAAACATAATCACCATAAGAAGTTAACGGTTAATACCTGCGCAGATTTAGTTGCGAGTATAGATTTAGGGTATGAAGCTTCGCAGTCTGCGGATTATGGGGCCGTTATAATAGATTATAAAATATGTAAGTCATGGCAAGAATTATCCCTGTTTAAGCCGTCGCATCAAAGCTACCTTAGTGTTGTTAATTTGGACAAAAACTTTGCCAAACGTGTTCCGCCGCAATTAGCTTTAATTATCTCGAAGGATGATGAGCGTCGTCTGGTTGTAGCCACAAACTGGGATGAAATGAGTCACATCGTGAAGGTTGAAGCCATCGATGAAACTAGCGCAATTTTTGTTGATAATTCTGGAGGATCGCAAAGGCTTAATATAAGAGCTAAAGGTGACTATAATGGTGACGGTATTGAGGATATGCTTTTGAGCACCAGTAATACCGTCGAAGGTGGGAGCTACAATTCAGTCGATTACTTCATTCTTACGCGTCTATCTTCAGAAGCATCTTTTACCTTGTTAAAGCAATGGTAGTAAAACTAGCCCCATTTGATAGGGGCTAGTTTTTGATTTTACTATTATTTGCGGGTGATTTTGTCCAGATACCCATGGCAAAGGCCGATAACACAAAAGTGATGTGGGTCAAGATAAATGGCCTTACAGAGATAACGCTTTCAAAACATCACTTCGATCGACTAATGGTTTCTTAGCCTGTAAATGCTTCACAAAGTCATGGGCATTCATTCCTAACTGAGTTTTTTTGCTTAGTAGCAGCACCTCGAAGGATCAAAAAGTTAACGAGCTTACTATCATTAAACAATAAGGCAGCATGAAGTGGCGGCAGGCCACTAATCTCGCTCTCTGCATTTACTGAAGCACCATTTTTAATAAAACGGTCTAAGTAGAGATACTTTCTATCTTCATCCTGAACTCCGAATAGGGTTGCTATGCCTGCCCTAGATTCCAGTTCTTTAATATCAGAATCCCAATGAGTAAAGCTTTAACTTTCATCTCTCACCCCACACAATCTTAAAGCTGGTGATTTTAAAAGTGCCTCTTTAGAGTCTCCACGTGCAAAAATATCGGATGAACGTAATGCTTACGTTCGCAATTTATTAGGTAATGCAAAATGATTAAAAAAATTGCTCTGTTAGGTTTTTTGATTTTTTCCCACATAGCCTGTGCGAGTAACGAACAGTTTATAATAGCTCCTAGTTTTACAGAACATAATCGAACTAATGGTTATTTTATGGAGCCAGTAATTGCAACTACTTCAACCGATATGGCTGAAGCGTTGGATAAAGAATGGTTTTATTCAAAAACGATGAAGCGTGGTTTGGACATCGTTAATGTTAACAGTTGTGCGTCACTGATAGATCTCACTTCATCAGGGTATTTTGCTACAGAAAATAGTAAACAAGGAATGTTTGATGCCAAGCATACAGTTTGTATGACCTGGCAGATCATGGCTGATTTTAAGGCTTCGAAACAGTCTTTTCTTGGAAATATCGAGTTTAATAAAGCTTTTGCCGGCATAACGCCACCTCAATTAGCATTGGTCATATCTAGAGATGATGAACGTCTTCTTGCTAAAGCGGCTAGCTGGGAAGATATGAGCCAAATTAAGAGTGTGGAAAAGCTGAATATTGAACAGGCTATTTTTGTCGATTCTACAGGCGGCAGACAAAAAATAACATTAATGGCAAAAGGCGATTATAACGGCGATGGTATCGAAGATGTATTGTTTTATATTGAAAACAGCGTCGAGGGTGGGAGTTACTCCTCTGTGTATGCTTATGTGTTAACTCGTCTATCTTCAGGTGTCCCTTTTACCTTGTTAAAGCAATGGTAGTTAAACTGGCCCCATTTGATAGGGGCTTATTTTTAATTCTACTATTTTTGTGCGAGTGATTTTGTCCATGCCTCCCAGTAAAGGCCGATAATACAAAAGTGATGTGGATCAACATAAATGGCCTTACAGAGATAACGCTATCAAAACATCACTTCGATCGATTAATGGTTTCTTAGCCTGTAAATGCTTCACAAAGTCATGGGCATTCATTCCGAACTGAGTATTTTTTTGCTTAGTCTCAGCGCCTCGAAGGATCAAAAAGTGAACGAGCTTACTATCATTAAACAATAAGGCAGCATGAAGTGGCGGCAGGCCACTAATTACGCTCTCTGCATTTACTGATGCACCATTTTTAATAAAACTGTCTAAGTAGAGATACTTTCTATCTTCATCCTGAACTCCGAATAGGGTTGCTATGCCTGCCCTAGATTCGAGTTCTTTGATATCAGAATCCCTTAATCTAAAATTCATTAAGTATGCGTGACTAATTGCATTGGGAATATACAGGCCATCTTCACCCGCACCACTAATAATGACACTTTCAATCTTACTGTTTGATAATGTGTAAATAGCCCCTGCCACATAAGCAGCAATCAGTATTAGAATCCCAATGAGTAAAGCTTTAGCTTTCATCTCTCACCCCCACACAATTTTATTCTTATCATTAAGAGCCAGTATTCCAAAGTGTGGAGTCCCACCTTAGTAACACCGCTAGCCTGCATTTGTAACACCGTCAGAAAAGTAATCGCTAGTTAATTAGGTACTATGTCATAAATCTGTAATTAGTGGGGGCAGACTATGACCCCATTTACCAATGCTATCTGTACTATATAAGTCTGCTATTATTTGCGGGTAATTTTATCCAGATATCCCATGGCAAAGGCCGATAACACAAAAGTGATGTGGATAAGTAGATACCACATGATCTTGTCGTTCGCGATATTTTCGGCATTCATAAATACTTTAAGTAAGTGAATGGATGAAATTGCTACAATAGATGCGGCCACCTTGTTTTTAAGCGAACCTGTGTCCATCTTGCCAAGCCAGCTGAGTTTCTCACTGTTTTCGCCCACATCAAGCTGTGATACGAAGTTTTCGTAGCCTGAAAACATCACCATGATGAGCAGACCACCGACTAAGGTAATATCGATAAGTGATAGTGTGATTAGCACCAAATCAACTTCTGCTATCGAGAAGATATTGGGTAGGAGATGAAAGATCTCCTGAAAGAACTTTATGCCTAAGGCGAATAAGATTAGGCTTAATCCCAGATAAATAGGCGCCATGATCCAGCGTGATGCATACATCAATCTTTCAAACACTTTTTCCATAAAAAATTTAATCCTTCAGATAAAATAGGTAGAAATAACTCAAGTCACTCATTCTAAAACAATAACAAAATTAACGTTAACTGCGCCGACATGCAGTGGCACATGTGATGATGTGTTGCCTGTACACTTTGCATGATGCACAGTGTATTGCATTATGTTCTTAGTGGTTGATATTTAGTGAAGGCAGAGTAAGCGTTATTGCCGTCTAAATCATCTACTGTTTATTTATCGCAACAATTTTTAATCTAGGCCTCAGCTTTATTAATTATACTGCGTTGCTTGGTTATGTACTTCAACCGTTAAAAGAGGGACCTATTATTATGGATAAACATAATTCAAACGCGACGCGTAAAATGCCTTGGATTACGATAAGTGTTATTGCATCCATCGTCTTGCTGTTTGGACTGTTGCTAATGGTGATGCCCAAGGGGTTTAAGGCGACCCACGAACAAATCGGAACGGGTAAGCCTTCGGTAGTATTTGTTTATGATCCTAACCTTGTTGCGAGTATCAGCCAGACTGAGCAGATGAATGAAGCTCGTGCTCATCTTGGTGATAATGTGTTCTTTCTTCTTGCCAGAGTGGGTACTCCTGAGGGAAAGGCGTTCATCACTAAACATCGTGCCAGCGCTTCAGAGTTATTACTCTTTGACTCAGCAGGGATCCTAACTAAAAGGCAGCTCGCGGTGATAGATGCTAACGAGCTCATGCGGTGGGTACGCTAGTCATTTTGGAGTGATCGTTATCAGAGGTCGTCAGGGGCGAAGTAAACTTTATCTCTTTTGAATAAATGGGCTAAGAGTCTAGGAGCTCCCCCATAAATTTAATCGCATGCTTGCTAGTCGCTGACTAAGAATTGCAGTGTTTTCATTGCCGTAAGTCAGTAAGCTTTTTGCCGCTTCAAATGCCTATCTTTATCGATTTTAGTTTATAAAAATAAGCATTTGAATGTAAGCCAGCCATCGTCATTAACAATGGCTGTTTATAGGGGGGTTACTCTTCGGTAAAGTCCGCTGCAATCTTGTCTAATTCTTGCTGATTTTTAAGCTCGATTTGTTGCTGTCTTTTAATACTGACATCTTCTGCAAGCGCTGCCTGTCTTTCCTTAAGGCTATGTTTCTCATCTTTGGTCAGAAACTTAAACGCTTTATCATTGGCAAGTGCATACGCAACAACATCTTCGCCCTTTACCCTGCGTTCATCCACTCGTTGTGAAAAACGTTCGTTATCACGGGCTTTGCGTTCTTCGGCATTTAACTTACTCATTGTTGTATCCTCATTAGTTAATCACGGTAGCGTTTCACTACGCTCAGTCAAACAAATGAGAGTTGCACATTCATAAAGCTGATTGGTGCATTTTAGCATAAGTTGTCTCGCTAGCTGGAAATACGTGATGTTTGAGTAAACTTTTCATCAATCCATCAATCCATCAATCCATCAATCAATCAATCAATCATTAATCATTGAAGCGGTTTAATGCCATTGCTATGTTATGAGTGGCTTGTTTGGCGCGCGCGCTGAGCTTTGTTATTGAAATAAAGCCATGCATGCAATCGTCATAATGCTGGTGTTGTGTGTTGATGCCTGCTGCTTTTAGGCGTTGCGCATATGCTATGCCATCGTCTCTTAATGGATCGAAACCAAGGGTTAATATGTAGCTTTTGGGCGATTCGCTAATGTCTTTTGCTTGCAGTGGACTCACTAAGGGCAGGGTGACTTCGTCGAGAGAGTTTAAATAATGCAACCTGAAATAATCCATTAAATCGCGAGTGAGTATTAACTGCTTATTGAAACCTTGATAAGACTCAGTTAAGCCTTGCAGATCTGCCATTGGATAGATTAAAAACTGAAATGCGGGTTTTACTTTTGTCTTTACTGGCAGCGATGTTTGCAGAGAATTTAAGCCGATGATACATGCCAGATATCCGCCTGCGCTATCGCCGCCCACACCGATGTGTTCTGGGTTAATGTTAAATTGTTGATGATTGTCATTGATATAGTTCCACGCTTCAATGGCATCACAAATCGGGATGGGGAATTTATGTTCGGGTGCCAGCCGATAACCGACTGAGATAATGTTCATCTTGCCATGTTTAGCCAGGTAGCGGCAAAAGCGATCATGGGTGTTAATACTGCCAATGACGCAGCCGCCACCATGAAAGTACACCAGTGTTTTTTGAGGTGTTTTGGCGCTGGGATAATAGCTGCGAATGTTGATTGTGCTATTGCTAGTAACGCTGGCGCTATGTTCGTTCAAAGGAATAGTGCCCATAAGAGGAGTGCCAGTGCGCACTGGCACAGTTAAATTAACCACCTTATTCATTTCAATTTTAGTCAGCCCAAGTACTCGGTCCATCGCGAGAAATACATATCTGAATAATGTTACTGGCAACTTGTATAACGGTGCTAATGACAACATCTTTGCGGCCATTAATTGTTTAGCTTCAAGTTGAGGGGCTTGTAATGGTTTGCCTTGTAATTGCTCGATGGGTAGCTGTTTTTTGTGTGATTGAATGCCTTGTGCCGGTGGCTTGTTGAAACTGTCCATTTTAATGGGCCTTGTTGTTATTGTTACGCATTTAAAAAAGCTTTATCGGCTTAAAAACTTCATTGCTAGGCGATTGATAAGCGCTGGTGATACGTTACTTAATCCATGTAATAGCCCATAAAAAACACTCACCGTTCTGTGGGTTTTAGGCTGCCTTACTTGCTTATCTATCACTGCTACCACATCTTCTGCGGTGATATTAACACCGAGTCGTTGCATGACTTTTGCAGTGTTTTTCTGTGACTTAAGCATATTGGTGGCGACAAAGGGCGGCATAACATCGCATACACTGATGCCGTATTTTTGCCATTCTAGTTCTAGCGCCTCGGTAAGCGCTTTTACGGCAAACTTACTGGCCGAATAGCTGGCCAATTCTGGCACTCCGTAATCGCTGCTGGCTGACGACATATTGATAATGGTACTTGTGCCATTGTTGTTTAAATATGGCCATGCAGCATGACATAGGTTCATTACACCGATGACATTGACACTTAGCGTGCGCTGATGCTGTTCGATAGGTATGTCTTCAAAAGGACCTATCTCCAATATGCCGGCGTTATTGAGTAATACCGCTAAGCTATTATTATGTTCAGCACAAAATTCGGCCACAACATTTTGTGCTTGGGTAAAATCACTGACATCAAGTTGAAATAGCCGCACCCGAGCGTGATCCCATGGTTTGGTGACGTCTTTTAATAGCGCTAAATTTAGGTCGGCCATACCGACCCAGTAGCCCATTTTATGAAAGTGCCGTGCTGCCGCTAAGCCAATGCCGGAAGCCGCGCCGGTAATCAAGATGGTGTTTTTGTTCATCATAAAATCCAGTTAATCGTTACCGCTAATCGTTACCGCTAGTCGTTACCATTAGTCGCCAATTAAAATGATCGGGTATTAAGGTGTTCCATCTGCGGCTGTTTCATTTCATCCACCCATCGCTGCCAAGTATAAGGCCATAAAATTGGGTCGCCATCGGCATCTAAATACCAACTTTGGCATCCACCAACCCAGCTCGTACCCTTTAACCCTTCCTTTACGTAGGCATTAAAATCGTCAATGGCTTGTTGCTTGGCTTCAAACTCATCAAATTCATGGTCACGCCATTTATCAATCATTTTAATCACGTAATCAGCTTGAACCTCGCTCATGGCGATAACCGAAAAGTTACCAATTGGGGTATTGGGGCCGAGCATTAAAAAGAAGTTAGGGTAGTCGCTGAGCAGCATTGATCGATAGGCTTTGATCTTATGTTGCCAAGCTTTATCAATGTGTAAATTGTTACGCCCAATTAGATTCATTGGGCGCATAAAATTAAATGCATTAAACCCCGTCGATAAAACCAACACGTCTAGATCATGGTGTTTACCGTCTGTAGTGATAATGCCTGTTTCAGTTATGCGCTCAATGGCCGCTGTTATTAACTCAGCATTGGGTTTTTGAATGGCTTTATAAAAGGTGGTGTTGATAATGACCCGTTTACAGCCTACTTGATAATGAGGTCGTAGCTTTTCCCGTAAGGTTTTGTCTTTGATGCTTAATCGTAAATTGGCTTTACACAAAAAATTTAACACATGCTTTTGGATAAAGTGACCCGTTACCGCTTTGGTAAAAAAATGTTCTAGAAAGAACTTGCCCGTATTGCGATGAATTTTGGTGATGATGGGAAAGCGAGCCATTAACTTTCTGCTGGTGTTTGAAAAAGTAAAATCGGGCAGGTGCATTAGCCATTGTGGTGTGCGCTGAAAAACCGAGACTTTAGCACCGGTTTTAATCAATTCGGGTATGGCTTGTGCGGCGGTTGACCCTGTACCTATCACCCCAACCCGGGTTGCAGCGGATATGTCGACGTCGTGGTTCCATTGGGCGGTATGAAATGTCGTACCTTTAAAATCTGCTAGTCCGGGAATGTCTGGAAATTGCGGATGATGCAAAATGCCCGTGGCGCACACTATAAAATCGGCAATATAGGTTTGCTGTTGGCTGGTTTTTACGGTCCATTTGCCATTGGCATATTGTGCGTCAGTAACCGCTTCGTTAAAGCGGATGTCTCGTTTAACCTCATACTTATCTGCCACGTGCTCGAAGTATTGTTTAATCTCTGGTCCATGGGCAAAAAAGCGACTCCAGTTGGGATTAGGTTCAAATGAATAGGTATACATGTGAGCGGGTACATCGCAGGCAGCCCCTGGATAAGTGTTTTCTCGCCACGTTCCGCCGACGCAGTCTTTTTTCTCTAGAACTACAATGTCAGTGATACCAGCTTGGCGCAGTTTAATGGTCATTAAGATGCCCGTCATGCCTGCGCCAATGATGACAACCGAAGGGTTTCGCTTTACTTGGTTCATCGGGACCCTCAATGATGACTATCGTTATTCGCTGTTGTTATTGCTGCTTTGAGTAATAATGCCTCTAAGCATTCAAAGAATGTTAACGATTTGTATTATCCTTCCAGCATAGGAAACTATTGTTAATTGATCTACACGCTAAAGGGACGTATATTTGTGATTTTAAGACATGGCGGCCATCAGTTATGACATTTCGCAGCATTACCAGTGTGCAAATTATTGTTTCTTATGGCATCGAGCTGGGTATTGATGAGGATCGGTTGCTGCAAGGGTCGGGTCTGGTGAGCGCCCAATTAGCAGATCACGACCAACTGGTCGAAGGCAAACAAGAATTACAGGTGTTAAATAACCTCATGCTCAATACCTCATGCCCATTTAAGGTGGGAATGGCGTTAGGCTGCCGTTATCACCTGACCAGTTATGGCATCATGGGCTATGCCCTATTGGCGAGCAGTACTGCGAGAAAGGCAATTGAATTAGGCTTACGTTATCTAGATTTAACCTATGTTTTTTCACAGATAACATTAACTGAGCTTAAAGACGATTTATCCCTAAGGTTCTCATGCGACATTCCTGGTGAGTTAGGCGAACTGGTGTTAGTCAGAGACATGTTGGGCGCCGCTATGCTCCAACGAGAAGTATTTGAAAGTAACGACTGGCCGATACAATTGCAGTTTACGTCGCCCCAGCCCCCAGGCTTGTCACTCGAGGATATAAAGCAAAGACTGGGCGCTGAGATTGAGTTTAATGCCAGCTATAACGGTTTTGCTGGATTGGCACCGCTATTAGATTTGCCATTGATAAAAGCCAATGAAGCCACCGCCAGACTATGTGAAGCGCAATGCAGCCAACTACTGCAACAAAAGCAAAACTGGCAGCCTGTCGCTAAGTTGGTAAAAGACACCTTAGTACACTTAGGCTTAACAGCATCAATGCAAGACATCGCCCAGCATTTAGCGCGAACCACTCGCACTTTACATCGTCAACTAACACTAGAACAAACCAGTTGGCGCCAAGTGCGTGATGATGTTCGTTTTGGCATCGCCGAAGCGTTATTATTAACGCCGATACAACTTGATGAAATTGCTGAACGCCTTGGTTTTAGTGATGGGGCTAATTTTAGCCACAGCTTTAAGCGCTGCAAAAACATGACCCCAAGCCAGTATCGAAAGCAGGTAAAAAAACAGCGATAGCCACCTGTGCGACATAAGCAAAGAGCCGCTAAAATTTAAAACATAGAGCTTAAAATATAGAGCTTAGAGCCAAAATAAGTGGGTGCGAGCTTATAAAAACTTGGCTAAACTGTTAATCGACTTAGTAAAAAGAGTGAGTGTATATCGGCGTAACCAAGATGGCAGCTTTGAAGATGTCTTTAGGGTAACGTTATTTGAGCCCGAAAAATAAAGATCTCAATTAGCTTAATAAAATCCTTTTGCCGTTTAGCAGCGTACAAAGGGATAAGGAATTTATCAAAAAGGACTACAGATGCGTTATTTAATGATTATTGCAAGTTTATTGCTACTTAGTGCTTGTAGCACTAGTTATCCAAATCAGGCTATTACAGGGCAAGCTTTCCCGTCTGTATCAGGGCAAAACCTTGAAGAAAAGTCTATGACCTTGCCTGACGATTTAAAAGGTGAAGTGGCGTTATTATTGATCGGTTACAAGCAAGACTCTCAGTTTGACATTGATCGCTGGTTGATTGGTTTAGATATGACCCAAACTCAAGTTTCGGTATTTGAGGTTCCGACAATACAGGGACTGTTTCCTAGAATGTTCAGTACATTTATTGATAATGGCATGCGTTCAGGAATACCTAAACCGCTTTGGAAAGGCGTAGTTACTGTCTATAAAGATGGTGAAAAAGTACAAGCCTTTACCGGTAATGAAAAACCAAACAATACTCGAGTGGTGCTATTAAATGCACAAGGTAAAGTGATTTACTTTTATGACCAAGGCTTTTCAGTTGATGCACTCAATCAGTTAAGAGCAATGCTGTAATTGCCAGCTAAGTAACTAGTCTAGTCACTCGCTTAATTTTTAGTCTATTAGCCACTAAGCGACTAGCTTAATGGCTAGAGTGACCAACTTAGTTACGAGTCTCATTACTCGCTAAGTTACTCGCTTAAAGGCTAGAGCGACTAGCTTAGTTACAAATCTAGTTACTCGCTAAGCGCCTAATTTTAATCGCTAGCCTAAGTGCTGGGTATTCTTTGGCGTAACAACTGAATTAATGTTGGCGCGATAGAGGCTAAAATCATCCCGCTCATCAACAGATATTGCTGTGGTGTGTATGACTCACCCATTAATACCAGGCCGCAGACTATACCTGCTACTGGGTTGGCAATGCCGCCAAAAGTGAAGTCGACCACTGACATGCGTTGTAATAACCACACATACATACTGTAACCGAGTACGGTGTTGAGTAAGATTATCCAGCTGATGCCTAAACCATTAGTTAGACTAAATTGGTTTACCACATTGAGGTATTGCTCAGGTGAAAACAGTGCCTGAATTCCTGCTGCAACCAATAAGAATGCACCGCCGATAACGAGTTGCCAGGTTAATATTGTCCACCAATGAATCCGCGAACCTAACGATTTAGTTACCGTGCTGCCGATAATAATACAGCTGATAGCCGCCAGCATCGCCACTAATCCGATCGGATTTAAGCTGATCGAATTTGGATCAAACAGCATCCAAGCTAAGGCCATTAAGATAGCGCCAGAAAAGGCTTGCTGCAGATTCGGGCGCTTTTTACTGCTAACCCAATGAAATAACATCGCGAAAACCGGCACTGAAATCATACCAATACCAGAAATGGCCGACGGAAGTGTGAGTGCCATAATAAAAATCAAACTGAAAAATACCGCAATATTGATTGCGCCGAGTTTAATCAAAATGGGCCAGTCTGCCTTTAGAGGTCGGCTAGGTTTTATTGCCAATAATATCAGTCCAGCAGGCAACGCACGTAGGGCACCGAGTAATAATGGTGGCCAGTCGGGCAAGGTGAACTGGGTCATCGCATAAGTGGTACCCCAAAAAAATGCTGGGATCATGGCCAGTAAAATATTCATTAACTACCTTTGTATTAAATATCTTCACGTAAAGATAAGTATCAATTCTGAACCGTTAAGTTATTTTTGTAAAGTACCTTTTTATGAAGTATCTTTACATTAAGTTTTTAACTTGTGTTTTGAGTGGCAAATGATAAGGGTGAGGTATGGAGGATATTGATAGAGTGGTAGCACAATGGGGCGAACAAAAGCCGCATTTAGATACGCTACCAATGGCGTTACTTGGGCGCTTTTTGCGTTTGCAAAAACACATTGAAGCCGAAATATCCGCTTGCCATAAACAGTTTGGCTTGACCATGGGTGAGTTTGATGTGCTGGCGACATTAAGACGTGCAGGTAAGCCTTATATCTTAACCCCTTCAGGGTTATTATCGTCAATGATGTTAACCTCTGGCGCGATGACAAATCGTTTAGATAAGCTTGAATATAAAGACTTAATTGCACGTGTACACAGCACTGAAGACAGGCGCAGTGTCTCGGTTGGCTTGACTGAAAAAGGTCTTGTCACCATAGATGAAGTGATTGAACAGCACGTGAAAATTCAGCACAAACTGGTCCAAAGCCTGTCTGATGCTGAAGTGCCCGAATTGAACCAACTACTCAAAAATTGGTTAACTGCTTTTGAGGGACGCCAATAGTGGGTCTATTGTAAGTCAATAACACGCAGTTATCAGGTCAAAGTGCTGTTTAATAAACGTTTATTATCCCGAGTTAAGATATGCTATAAAAAACGGCCAGTGTCTTTAAGACCCTAGCCGTTTTTGTTATTGCAGGTTGAAAAGGCTTTGCGCTTATGGCTGTAGCTGCGCTTTTGCTGCTTCAACTTTTGAAAAGTCTAAACCCAGTTCATCGACTGCTTCTTTGATTAAGGTTGGGTTTTGCATAACCATGCCCATCAATTGTTGTAGCTTATCCGCAGGGATCCCTAACTGGCCAATAGTCGCCATTGCGGCAAATGGGTTTTCAGTCAACGTCTGGAACAGCTCATTAATTTGCGCGTCACTGATATTGTGTTCTTTGAAGATGGCAAGAATAGGGTTCATTACGATACCTTGTGTGATCGTTGATGTTAAACATAGGCTAATTCTACCACATAACTGCGGTAGTAAGTTTTCATGGCGCTGGATACCAAGCCGTTAAGCTTGATCTGTATAAATGGCCCGACCGCAAGTGATATGCGCTCGGGCCATTTATCCGTTATTTTTCAGCGGCGCAACGTGCTTGCGACAACGAGGTGGTATTGCCGCTTTGCACATGACGCAATAGGCAATTATCGCCTTGTTGAAGCAGTTGCACAGTGACTGGCATCTCAGTACTGCGCCCCATTATGAGCAAACCATTAGCATCCTTGTGCTGCGCACGTTCAATCACTTCTTGGCTCAACTGTGTGAAGGCATCGTCTGCGATTAATACATTACTTGCCCCTAACAAAGTTGCCAATGCTTGTTGTAACTCAGCATGGATTTGGCTGCTTGGGTTGGTCAGTGTTGCACGTTGCATTTGGGCTGGCGACTCGTTTGCCGTTGCACCACAGCCGCCCACCGCCAATATCGCCAGTATGCCAATTAATTGCTTTAGCATTATTGCTCCAAAGCCAATGGCGTGAGAATACGGTTATTTTTAAGCACATTTTGATTACGTGTGTCTTGCAGCATAAAGCCTGGGTCGACAAAGGGATCTTGTGCTGGTGCGCGTGCGACTGCAGTTGCTGTCGATGGGCAGCGGTTGTTGTCGCGATAAAATAAGGCTGCACTCAATAATCTTTCGTTGGTATCACCTAATGCGTGCCCAAGGTCGTCGGCTAGCTCGCAACCTGGTACTTCGCTGTCTACGGTTGGATTGGTTGATGGCATAAAACCGTCAGAATACTCGCCAAAGCCTTTATCATTTACCCCTTTAAACTGGATGGTAAAATATGTTGTGTCGCAGTTATTGGTGGGGTAAAAGCCGTATGGTTTTCCACAGGTGGTCTCGCCGAGTTGAATTACCTCAACATCAATACCGCGAAGGGCATTCATTAAGGCTTCACTGGCAGAACAGGTACCTGGCGTTGTTAGTACAAATACCCGCTTAAGATTTAACGAAGGCAGTGGGACTCCGCTGCTAAGCAATGAAGTATTAAATCCAATTGATTCAGGAATAAACGGCATCGGCGTTAAGGCTTCGCGGGTAACGGGATTAACGGTAGGGTATTTGTCATTAAAGCTGGTGCGTTCAAATACTCGGTTGGCTGTAGCATTATCGCCGGCAATCATGTAGCCCATTTGGCTGGCGAGGGCTAACAATCCGCCGCCGTTATAGCGAATATCCACGACTAAATCGTCAACTTGCGCGTTGCTGAGCAAAGTCATGGCATCGTATAAACCTTTTTCAGCGGTTGCGATGTGGGCGTTAAATTGTAAATAACCCACTTTGCCACTAGCCGTTTGAATGATTTTGGTGTTTTGTACTGGTGTTGATACCACAGTGCTAGCAGAGAGTGTCACGGTGCGGTCTGTTTGTGCATCTAAATCACGAAGCGTAAACACGGTTTGCTTGCCACTGGTGCTGGGGAATAAACCTGCATTTATGGTGTCGATACTGCCGCTGTCATTGGCATCTGCGACGCTTACGCCGTCAACAGTGACAATAATAGCGCCACGGCTAATGTCTGCATCACTCGCTGGCGAGTTGGGTTCGTTGTAAGCCACAGTGACTTGTCGTGAAATACCTGCTGAAGCGTTACGCAAATTTAGCGTCATGCCATAACCAACCGAGGCGCCGGATCCATTGAGTAATTCCCATTCTGCTGTCGACATGGAAAAGTGAAAGTTATCTTTGAGGTTACCAGTGTCAGACAATTCTTCTGTTTTAAGCAGTTCAAAATATTCTGCTACGTTATAGGGCGCCGGATCGCGATCAATAATTTCGTTGTACCACAGGTAGGTGTCATTACTCCATGAGCGGAGCCACAGCTTTTGGGTTAATGGCGCGCTGCACTGATTTGCTAAGGTCGAATCGTCAGCAAATTGGCCTGCAACCCACTGAGGTGAGGTAGACCCTGTATTGGTGCTGTCATCGCCGCCAGATGAACCGCCACAAGCGGTTAATAGCAGCAAGCTGGCGCTGATAATCAATGGGGCTAATATGTGTCTAGGGAGTAACTTCATCATAATCCTTTAATATACTCAGATGTCATGGTTAATTTGAGTCTTTTATTATTTACAACTTTATTACAATTGACTTGATTTGTAACTCGGTTTATTGAACAAAGATAAGATTTAACAACCATGCTATCTGCGGGGTAATGATACTTTTATACGAGGGCATCCGTTGCAATGTTCAGTTTATAGTTGCTGTTTAACTAAAGAGAGCATTACCATGATAGGCCAACATAGAATAAAAAAAGGCGAGTCAATGCGAGCTTCATTAATCAATATCTCGGCGCTATGCCGTCGGCAAGGTGGCGCGTCTGGGGTTAAACTACTGCTGATTATTTTAGCGACCATGTTGGTGACTGTGGGATTAACATTTTTTATTATCCGCACTTATATCTTCCCGTCGCCGTTAACCCCCGTCACCTTAACGGCCAAAGAAACTCAACAGCTAGACCATAAACTGGCACAATTGGGCTGGCAAGCTGAGCCTAGCACTCAAGTGAGTCAATCGTCAGATCCCAACAAGCGAAGCAATCGTGGCAATAATAACAGCGCAGAGTTAACCCCACAGGCCTATCGAGAATTTGACGCCGACCGTCAGGTGACCTTTAGTGAAAAAGAAGTTAATTCAATGATTGGCCGCAATCCTGATTTTGCGCAGCGTGTCGCGATTGATTTTTCCAATAATTTAGCCAGCGCCAAAATGCTGATCCCCATCCCAGAAGATTTCCCGATTATGGCAGGGGAGATTTTACGAGTGAATACAGGGCTAGATATTCATTTAGACGCTAATCGTCGCCCGGTGGTCGCTCTGGTTGGCGTGAGCTTAATGGGCGTACCTATCCCGAATGCCTGGCTTGGGAATATGAAAAACGTCAATTTGGTGGGTGAGTTTGGCGATCGCGGCTTTTGGAATGCGTTTGCCGATGGTGTGGATGATATTCAAATTCGTGACGGTGAGCTGTCGATCAAACTGCGAGAGTAAATTTTGTAAACCGAGGGTGTTTTGAAAAGTGGGCATTGATATCAAGCCCACTATTTACCATTTACTTATCACAAGATTGTTCTGGACTGATTTATTCTAAGAGCGACTCATGCTAAGAACGACTATTCTAGGTGCGACTCATTCTAAGATCGACCATTTCTAGGTACGAGTATTTCTAGGTGCGATAAAGTACCTTCACCACATGCCAACCAAATTTGGTTTTGACTAAGTGTGGGGTAATTAATTCACCGTTGAAACACACTTTGTCAAATGGTGGCACCATCTGACCTTTTTTGAACTCACCTAAGTTACCACCACTTTTAGCTGAAGGGCAGCTAGAATGCTTTTTGGCTAACACGTCAAACTTGGCGCCATTATTAAGCTGCTTGATGATGTCTTCAGCTTGAGTTTGGTGTTTAACTAATATATGTAATGCTGCTGCGGTTTTGGCCATGATGTCGGTCTTAGTGTCGCTGTAGTTAGCGCATTATTATACCTGCTTTGTCAGCTAAATTGGCAGTAGATCCTTACCCGAATAATATATTCAATCCCATAAGGTCAAAGATGGTGAGCATTGAGTGATGTTTACACCATTATGTTGCCGGGTGACCAGGTCAATCTCTCGCCAAAAAAATCAATTGTAAACACAGCACGAGAGTAAAGAGGATTGCGCCAACAATAACGATTGCCAGCACTAATAATAAGCTTGAAAACTGAATAAACGGTGAATCAAAATGCGCTAAATAGAATTGCGTAAATTGACTGAAAACTGCCAAAGTATCATAGGTAAACATCAATAATAGTGTTGCAATAATGATCACTGGCAGGTAAAAACCATATTGAGGTTTAGTCCAGCGTTGCCGCCTAGCTTTACTCACAAAAAATGCATTCAAGAGTGTGTTTGACATGGGTATTTAGGCAGTCCAATGACGCGCTTACTATGGTGCACTTTAGCGTAAGATAACCGTGTTGAGATTTGCATCGTTCATGCTTTTCTTAGGCTGAATGCGCTTACAAGCTCAGTTAGCTATGGCATATTATCTCATTGGGACTGGCCATTTTCGTGCCGTTGTCAGTGATATTCATTACGCTAACCAGTCAATCAGCTAGGCATAACTTGCTATCGTTTGCGCAAGTTTAGTGATTAAACACTGTTTAAATGGATTACAGTATTGGCAAGTTTATAAAATACCGCGAGCAGATAATGAAAAGGAAATTTTAATGCTTAAGCGAATCATACCATTATGTATAGCGAGTGCGATGACTATGGCAACACCTGTTCATGCAGAAGAAGACAAATATATTTGGCTAGAAGATGTTGAAGGCGCAAAGCCAATGGAATGGGTTAAGCAGCAAAATGCCCTGTCTGCGGCCCACATTAAGGCTTACCCAAGTTTTGATAATCTGGTGGCAAACAGCCTAGAGATCTTAAACGATAAAGCGCGTATCCCTTATGCCAGCCGCATTGGCGATTATTTGTATAATTTTTGGAAAGATGAAACCCACCAGCGTGGAATTTATCGCCGTACCACGTTAGCTGAATACGCCAAAGCGCAACCAAACTGGGAAACGGTGCTTGATATTGATGCCCTCGGTAAAGCTGAGAGTGTTAATTGGGTATTTAAGGGCATTGAATGCCAATACCCACAAAACGAGCGCTGCTTTGTGTCCTTGTCTCGCGGTGGTGCAGATGCTGCTGAAGTACGCGAATTTAATTTAACCACTAAATCTTTTGTCGACAGTACTCAGCAGCCGTTTGTGTTGGCTGAGGCGAAGTCAATGCTAAGCTGGATTGATAAAGATAGCGTGTTTGTTGGTACTGATTTTGGTGATGGGCACAGTATGACCGATTCAGGCTACCCAAGTGTGGTTAAATTGTGGCAACGCGGTACGCCATTGTCTGCCGCTAAATTAGTGTTTAGAGGCGATAAAACATCCGTTGCGGTGTCGGGTTATGTGATGTTTGATGATAAAACACCACTGAATATCGTCACCGAAAGCTTAACCTTTTACACCGCGAAACATTATGTTTATCAAAATAAAAAGCTGGTCTCGCTGCCTATTCCTGAGGATGCAGATTTAAAAGGCTACTTTAAGGGGCAGCTGTATATTGAGTTAAAAAGTGATTTAGTCACTAAAAACGGTACTTTTAAACAAGGTGCCATCGTCTATACCCCAGTAAATAAGCTGATTGCGCAAAAACCAGCGTTTAGTGAATTGGTATCGCCAACGAAGCACGCCTCTATTTCGCAAGTGTCATTTAGCCAGAATGCTATTTTTGTCACTTGGTTGGATGATGTAAAAAGCCAACTTGTACGCTACATGCAAAATGATAAAGGTGAGTGGCAAAGTAAGCCTGTCCCCTTTGAAGCTAATGGCACCTTAAGTGTGTTTGATGTTGAACGTGATAGCGATGACTTTTTTGTTAACTACACCAGTTTTTTAGAGCCTGCCAGTTTATATCGCTTAAATGGTGCAAGCCTAAAAGCGGATAAAATTAAAGCGATGCCACAGCAATTTGGCGCCGATAAATTTGTCACCCAGCAGTATTTTGTTGAATCAAAAGACGGCACTAAAGTGCCTTATTTTGTGGTGATGGCTAAAGACATCAAACTCGATAACAGCAACCCTACGTTACTTTACGGTTATGGCGGTTTTGAAGTGTCTCGCTTGCCGGCCTATTCGGCCACTATTGGCAAAAACTGGTTAGAGCAGGGCGGTGTATACGTGCTTGCCAACATTCGTGGTGGTGGCGAATACGGCCCCGCTTGGCATCAAGCGGCGTTAAAACAACATCGTCATAAAGCGTATGAAGATTTTGAAGCCATTGCAGAAGACTTAATTGCCCGTAAAATCACCTCAAGCCAACATCTTGGCATTCAAGGTGGCAGTAATGGTGGCTTGCTAGTGGGCGCTGCATTTACTCGTCGCCCTGAGCTATATAACGCCGTAGTGTGTCAAGTGCCGTTATTGGACATGAAACGCTACAATAAGTTATTAGCAGGTGCCAGCTGGATGGGTGAATACGGTAATCCTGATATCGCACAAGAGTGGGCCTATATTAAAACCTACTCGCCGTATCATAATTTAACACTAGGGGTTACATACCCTAAAGTGTTTTTTACTACCTCAACACGTGATGATCGGGTTCATCCTGCACACGCGCGTAAAATGGTGGCTAAAATGGCAGACATGGGCATTGATGTGTTGTATTTTGAGAACATCGAAGGCGGCCATGCTGGCGCGGCAGATAACACTCAAGCTGCCGAGTTAAGCTCAATGGTTTACGCTTACTTAATGCAGCAGCTGCGTTAAAAAACTTGGTTAGTGATTAATAAAGAAAGGGTTTCAGTGCTACTGAAGCCCTTTTTTTATATTTTAGAATTCAACGTTGATTTTTACGCTAATTCTAACAGTGATGTTCACATTAGTGTTTACGTTAGTATTTACCTTAGTGCATCGATGCTTAACCTACCCAATAATGAAAAAATTGCCGCAGTGAAGTACTGCGGCAAAATAGCCTGAAGCAAATGAGCGCGAGTGATCCTTTCGCGCCATTAGCTAGGGGGGTAGGCTCAATGACGATTAATTAGTGGCGCTAATTAACTCAATATCATTACTTGCCAGTGTGCCATTGATTTTAATGGCGACCTGGTAAAGCAGCGTCGCATTATCGGATGCTTTGCTTTGTAAGTCGAGGTCATGGACATTAAACGTATATGTACCGGTTGTGTCGGTGGCTTCCAATGTTCCAGTGCATTCATCGCTAGTTGAACTGTCGCATTGATAGCTTTGGGTGACATGCCAACGTTTCCAAGCCTTAGGTTTGGTGGACGGTGAGGCTGGGTCGGGAAAACCAAAATACACAATATCGTAATCGGCTACGTTAGTGAGTGCTTCGCCGTCACTATTGGCAACGGTGAATGATAGTGCGCCAGTGGTGGCATCAAATGTGTCGAGTTTAACCACCACGCTGCTGGCATCATCGATACTAACGCCATCAATTACTGGCGGCACAACAACGGGAGGTACAACGACCACTGGTGGATCAATAACAGCCACGTCGTCATCGTTATCACTATTACAGCCAAATATTAGTAATGAACTGGCTAATATGGCGCTGAGATATTTAACTTTCATCATGCGCTCCTTAATTGAAATGTCCGGTATGACAAGTAGTACATTCCATATCGGTTTGAACACTGGCCAAAGGCATAACAGATGCTTCTTTATTATGACAGACTTGACATGCTTGTGCTTCAGCAGAAGGTTTAGCTTCTGGTAATGCTGAAATATCTTCTAAGGCATAAGCGCGGTTGAGCAGTTCAACAATATGAAAAGCCATACTGGCTGATAGACGTTTACAGCGCTCACCTTTTTTGACAAACGGTAAGCCTGATGCAGCAGACCAGTTACTAATAGATGAGTGACATAATGGGCTGTTGGCAATAGAGGTTGCACCGACTTCTAATGATTTCTCTTCCGTAGAACCAATCCCAGCAATAAACTCAGCAGAGGATAAAGGTAAATCTGTCGTTTCATAGTAGCGGAATGAAGCACCAATAATGGCACTGTTTTGGCCATTAATGTCATCTAGGAAATTGATTAACATACCCGATGCATTTAAGTTTCCACAAAGTGTTCCTTGACCCACAACCCCTGCCCAACCATAACCGGCTAATGCTGTTGGTATGGTGGCAAATTTGCTGGCATCAGCACTACTAGATGCTGCAAGCATAGTGATAATGGCATGGAAAACTTGGTGCATACAGCCGCCGCCCGTTTCATAGGCTAACTTAGCGGTTGCCATTGCATCTAAAGGTACATATTTGAGTTTTTCACCTAACTCTAAGCGGTAGTTACCGGCTTCATCGGTGGCGGCAAATGCCGATGTACCTAATAGTGTTGCCCCAGCAGCTGCGGTGCTTAATCCAATAATTTTTGTTAATGCTTGGCGTCTATTTATGCTCATTGTGGTTACCCTCTATATCATTGTTGTTATATTCAAGCGCTAATATTTGTTATGGCTTAGGCTTGTTTTGACATTCGTTGCTGGCCTGAATGTCGGCAGCAACGCGATGACCTAACAATAATCAATAGGGTTATTAATGGTGTGATTTATGCCCGATAAAACTGTTTTTAAAAAACCATTAAATTTAGCTAATAAACACTGACTATGACGGTCAAAAATAAATACCAAAAGCGCTTTTTTTGTGACAGTAGTCTTATTATTTATAAGATTTATGCATATTTATCTGTGTATTTATTGAAATTAACATCATGAAATTATGTGATTAACGTCTCAATTACATCATTGTTAGTCATTACACCTTACAAAATTTAAGGAATAATAGTGTGAAGATATCGGGATCACAGATTTCATAAGATTTTCTGCATACACTTTATCAATTGTTAACAGTATTGAGGCAGTTGATATGCAATTGGGCCATTGCAGGTTTGATATCGACAAAGGTGATCTGATCAATCAGGAAAGTGGCGTGGTGTGGCACCTTCCCCGAGCAGAGCTACATGTGCTGACATTATTGGTCGAGTATCAAGGCAAAGTTGTTGCTAAACCCTTATTAGAATCTGGCTATGGTGATAAATCGCATTTAAGCAGTGCTTCGGTGGCGCGAGCCATATTTACATTGCGGTCTTTTTTT
Source organism: Shewanella sp. CAL98-MNA-CIBAN-0140 (assembly GCF_040309905.1). Lineage (NCBI taxonomy): Bacteria > Pseudomonadati > Pseudomonadota > Gammaproteobacteria > Alteromonadales > Shewanellaceae > Shewanella > Shewanella sp. CAL98-MNA-CIBAN-0140. The sequence goes on along the minus strand of NZ_JBEOPI010000002.1, from coordinate 65,252 downwards.
GGGCCACAGCAGGAATCTCTTATTGAAACGGTTAAAGGTCAGGGCTACTTACTGCGGCATCATCGTCCTCGTAAGCAAACAGCAAGTGTATTACCGTCGATTATTCGCCGTCATTCTGGATTACTAATCGTAACGGCAATAATACTAATCGTTTGTAGCATTGCTGCAGTGAAACTGATGCAGCCTATTGTTACACCAACCCCGCCTTTGAGTGTCAATACCGTTAAACTCTTATCTGGAAGTACCGTTGATGTGATGCTCTATGCCCCATCAAGAACCAACAATGAGCAGTTGATTGAACTTGGGCAACAAATACAGCAAAGCTTTGCCGATTGTGACGTGAGCAGTTGGGAGAGAGTTTATTTATCACTGTCTCACGACAAGCAAGTATTGAACATTACCTTGCGGGGAGATCTCTTAGGACAGTCTCTTATTCGTAATTTAAAAATCAGTGATTTAAGGCAGCCTAAACAGTTTGTTAATCGTGATTGGCTCAGGCAGGTGAATATTTGTGACACGATTAACGCACAGCTAGCCCAAACAAGTCAGCATTTGGAGTAATAATAGTATGACTAGAAGTAGATTGTGGGCTATTAATATTATGATCTTAGTGTTATTGCTGGCCAGTATGGGAATTATTTATAGACTTACTACACGTGTGCCAAGTTTTATGCTCAGTTGCAGTTCAGAATTATTTCATCGTAAGAGCGCGGCACAAGACCAACGTCATTATTTATTAGTCGATTTAGTCTCCAATGAAGGCCAAGCTCAGATTAATTATCGTTATTTTGACTACGAGGGTAATTTGGCGGGTACATTATCAATGAAAGGAACTGTGGATAGAATTGATACCGAAAATCAAATCTACGATATTTCAGTGACCACCAAAAAAGAATTCCTGGCGAGTCACAACTCAAAAGTGCCACAGCATTTAGCGTACTTGTCTTATGTCAGTAGTTTAAATTTAAATAAAAAAGGGCTGCATTCGTTATCGCTTCAAGTTATTGAGCGAGACGAAGCAAAAGATTATGCGGTGGTCCTGTTTCAACCTAGCAATACCGTGTGTGGTTGTCGCTTAGTGCATTAATCAAACCCAATAAAAAGGTCGATGCAAATGCATCGACCTTCTAGTGTCTAGGGCTTGTTGACCTTTCGTGTTCAAAGGGCTAAACGGTTTAGCGCTTTGAATAAAAATGCGGCGCCTAGCATTGTACGCTAATACCTAGCACAAACTCTTCGCTTACAAATAAGGACGACCGTTTAGCCGAACCCTTCGGGCTGCGTTTGTGGCTTCTTTGTACTGCGTTATCGCTTATTAATGTATAACAACGACATGTCATAAGCTCTGCCTTGGATAAAACTGCCACAAAATGCAGCAGCATTCACCTTCAAAGATCTACCGGCCCTAGTGACTACCCGTTATATTTTTATTGAGTTGAGCGTGACTTGTTTGGTCTGAGTGACTTCACCCACGGGCAAAATAGTACGGCCGTATTCGGCATTCAGTAACTGCGCCATAGCAAAATAAATGGCACTTGCTCCGCAGAAAATACCTTCAAATCCTGCGATAGTGCCAAGCAGGGCATTATCGGTAAAGTCGTGTGCAGCCAGTAAGAAAAACAACACCGTCAATGAACCAAATATCACTTGTTTTGCTCGTGGATATCGTAAAGACCCGACAAACATAAAGGCGGTAAATATGCCCCATAAGGTTAAATACCAGCCCATAAAATGAGCGGGACTGGCGGCAACACCCATGTTTGGCATTAATATTAGCCCAACTAAAGTCAACCAAAACAAACCGTAGGAAGTAAATGCTGTTGTGCCAAAGGTATCGCCGCGCATAAAGCACATGATGCCCACAATCACTTGGCCAATGCCACCGTAAAAAATCCCCATCGCAAGGATCATCGAATCAATTGGAAAGTAACCCGCATTGTGAATATTCAGCAAAATGGTGGTCATGCCAAAGCCCATTAATCCCAGTGGCGCTGGGTTGGCCAGTTTTGTAGACATTAAGTTCCCCTAGTGTAAAGGTCACTGAATCCTGTCGATTCAGTGAGCGTTAATCTGTATCTTTATAGCGTAAGGCGCGCATTCTAGAGAAAGGGGGCCGGGGTCGCAATATGCCTGAAGAGGTAGCAGTATTGTAAAATGTAATAATAAATTATCATTAAAAACAATTACTTAAACTCGTTGTGAGTAATTGGCATATTTGAATGAAAATTAATATTGTAGGAAGTTATTTGAATTCAATTAGATAGACAGACATCTTACAATGAGGGTGATGGTATTCACCGTTTGAGTGGTAAGCGTGACCCCCATAATGTATCGCCTAAATAATCGCCAATTCGCCGCAGCAATAATGGGTTAAAGCCGCAGATATTTGTGATCATGCTTGGGTTAATGAGCTAAACTTGATTAAGGCTACAAAACGTTAATAAAGTTTCTTTTAATGCTAAAAAGTGTGTCGTGACAGAGGTTGTTGTCAGTTAATGTCAGTTAATGTTAATTGATGCCAGCGCCATTTTCGGTGTCTATCGGCTTATGATTCACTCAATATCACCTTATTTCGGGCGCTAATTTTGGACTGAAGCAATCCGGTATCCGCAAGATCGATTGCTTACTCTATCGGTATGTCTTGGTCGCTGAGTTCAACTACCCCCAAAATTGGTGATAATGTTAATTTGCTGTCCGCAATTGTCATTGGCATGAGTCGGACAATGACCGAGTATATTGAGGGCTCTTTAAGGTATTGTTGGGCGAATTCAAATTATCTAATTTGTTTCCTAGGTCATAGATTAGCTTTCTAATGATAGTTAATCTGTGGTTAGCTCTTAACTAAAACCACATTAAATAGGTCAAAATCATTTTGGTTTATTTATCATCGGAGGTTATATGCAACATAAGTTTATCACTACGGTATTAGGCACTTTACAGCCCAATCTTCTGCAATCACTTGCTCAAGTCAGCCGTGAAATAGGCGCAAGTTGGGAAACCAGTAAAGTCATCAAACTCGACGGGCAATTTGTTGCAATGATGCGGGTTATGATAGATGTCGATAAGGAAGCTTCCTTAAAACAAGCATTAGAGCAGCAGTTTTCGCAATTGACTTTTGTCTATGCTGAGTTTGAACATCAATCTATACATTTATCTACAGAGTGTAAACTCACTTTAGATTGCAATGATCGTTCGGGTTTAACCCATGATATTAATGAAATTTTATCAGACCTTGATGTGAGTGTTGATCACCAAGAATGTTATCGTGTGCAAGTAAGCAGTTTAGGTAAAACGGTATATAGCGCTAAGATGACGTTAAGGTTACCGGAGAACGTGACCAAAGCGCTGTTAGTATCTCAACTTGAAACCTTAAGCGATAATATTCGTATCGATGTTACTAAGTAAACTCTGCTTAAGACAAGAAACGATTATCAGACAGCCATTTGTTATGCTATCTGAGTTGCATTGACTTGCAATAGGTTAACTATTGACCCCGCGGTTAACACGTGAAAACGGCTTGTTAGCTAAACAAATGGCAAGTTTGATATGAAATAGATGAACTATGCTAATTTTTACCTATTTACCCCATGCTTAACCCGAGTTGAGGTTAAGTTGAGGTAGGGCAACCATTACGACTGTGTTTGTAAGCTGTCGACGGCAATAGTCGCCTTAGCCAATCGTGACAAATAGGTGGTTAATTAATTTACACTTATTGGTATTACACCATAGTAAGTTGCTTAATCGCCTGCTCGGTTAGCGATTCGGTATAAGGGTTAATTTTGCAATGCTCAACACTCCAACCTTTGACAAAACGCTGAAAATCAGCCCAAGCCACGCAATATAAAGGCCGCCATTGCTGTTGTACATCAAGCGGATTTATTTGAGGGTGAAACGCTATGAGTCCTTGCGTTAAAGCGGCAAAGTAATGATTAAGATGGTCATTAATTAAGGCTTCTGGCTCTCGATAGTTCAGCACACTGCTTAACAGCATGATCACGTCTTTCATGCCACAGCCCTGACCAATATATTGAAAGTCTACCGCAGCGGCGCGATCATCTGGGCTAAAGCAAAAATTAGCTAATTTTGCATCACCGTGTACCAAGGTTTGGTACTTAGATTGCCTCAGCGCTTGGTCGATAAGGTGAGCCGCTGACTTAAGCGGGCTTTCGGGTAGGGCGGCTAATTCATCCGGTCGGGTGCCTAGATGCCAGTAAGTGCCTATAGGCCAAAGCCCATTAGGCTCGACATGCATGTATTTAGCATGAAAATGTCCCAACCAGGTTAAACACTCGCGCACAGTCGCGGGTGTGGCAGTTTTTCTTACTTGGGTAAAACCGATGTTATATAAATCTTGTAATATTAATAGGGTTTCATCGGCTTGTTGGTCGACATGTATGCAACGGGGCAACGGGCACATTGAGTGCTCTGCATGGGCATTAGCATAGTGTTGATACCAATTAACTTCTACTTGATACGACCGCAATTTACGTTGATGCGACAGCGGCGTGTTCCAACCTTTAGGATGTGATTCTGGTTGAGGGAAACAGATATATTTTACAATCACAGACGGGTATGGCTTGCCAGTGACATAGGCTCGAAATAGCTGACCATACCCTCCCCAAAGCGGCTGTATTTTCTCGATATGATCTAGCGAAGTTGCACCTAGGGCATGGGTAATTCGCGTTAGTATATTAGGTGGAATACTCAAGGTGTTCTCGTGTTAGTGATGTTATCGATATGATTTTTTAATCGCGACCTTAGTCTTGTAATAATAGTAACAAATTTTGTTGGTTCAATTAAATATTCGCTAACATGCTAGCCAAGACTGGTTGAGGATATAGTCAATTTGATATTATTTTACTAAAAAATCATGATATTAAAGGTAGTGAAGAGACTATTTTATTCTTTTCAACAACAAGGCTGCCAATGGCAACTTTGTTGTTAAGTCATATTTATGAGTGGCTTACACCGTTGGGCGGTGTAAATCAAAGCGTAACTGGTCTGAAATACCATAATAGGCAGATGGACCGCCAGCACGTAATACCGGTTCAGCTAATGCCGTTTGATAAATCCCTTCGGCGCTGAGTAAGTGCTTTTCAATATGCACCGCCACGACTTCACCTAACACTAGCCAGCTATCAATTTTGTCACCATTTGCTGCCGTTAGCTGGATGCATTGCGACAGTTTGCATTCGAAGCTAACAGGGCTTTGTGCAATACGATCAGCCTTAACTATGTTGCCTGCTATTGGGGTTAATCCTGCAAATTCAAATTCATCGGTGCCATGAGGTAATGCCGCAGAGGTTTGATTCATTTGCTCGGCTAAACTGCGGGTGGTTAAGTTCCACACAAACTCGCCGGTTTCAACAATATTGGCGACGCTGTCTTTCCAGCCGGTACTGGCAAAACCGATAATGGGCGGATCGTAATTAAAGCAGTTAAAGAAACTATAAGGCGCGAGGTTTCGCTGGCCTTGGGCATTACGAGAGGCAATCCAACCAATTGGGCGCGGGCCTATAATGGCATTTAGTGGGTTATGTGGTAGACCATGGCCTTTGCTTGGTTCATAAAAATAGCGATTATCAGCACTCATATCTTCCCTTCTTTATATTGGTAAACTTAAATGACGTTATTAGGCATGACGATGTCATCAATATTTTGAAATCAATACGGTAAAATTAATATCATATCATCAATATCATGGCATTCATTATAGGGACAGATATGGCCATGGTTATGGCATTCATTATAGGGACTGATATGGCCATCGTTATGGCATTCATTATAGGAACCGATATGGCCATCGTTATGGCATTCATTATAGGGACTGATATGACCATCGTTATGGCATTCATTATAGGAACCGATATGGCCATCGTTATGGCATTTATTATAGGGACTGATATGACCATAGTTATGGCTTCATTATAAGGACAGTTATGCCATTAATGCAGTCCACAGCAATCGTAAACCGACTATTATCATTAAACTGAGAATGATTTTCTTAAACTGTTTGTCGTTAAATTTATCTTGAATACGCAGCCCCAGTTTTACCCCAATCCAAGCGATAGGCGCCAACGATACAGATATCAATAAATTGCTACCATTGATTTGTCCCAGCATGCTGTAGGGAATTAACTTGACCATATTTACCACTGCAAAAAAGACTACCGCAGTGCCCAAGTATTCTGTTTTGGCTAAACGCAGTGGAATTAAATAGGCATTTAATGGTGGCCCGCCGGCATGGGCTACAAAGCTAGTAAAGCCTGCAATAGTGCCGCAAACTTGGCCAATGAACGAGGACGGTTTACCTTGTGACCATTCACCTAAAGTGAGGCCATAAATACCAAACCCTAACGAAATCCCTCCTAATATACCGCGTAAATATTGCTCGTTAAGTTGATCAAATAACAGATAAGCCACCACGATACCGACAATGGCAGCAGGCAATAAAATCCACAATTGCGCGGTATTGTGTTTTCCCCACCAAGAACGCACACTTAAAAAATCCATGTAAACTAATAACGGTAACATCACCGCTGCCGCGGTTGCTGGGCTAATCGCTAATGCCAACAACGGGACGGTTAATCCGCCTGCACCGCCAGCAAAACCTGATTTTGACATACCAGTGATTAACACTGCCGGAATAGCCACTAACCAAAATAACGGATCTGTTAACACCGATGCTCCCGCGCCAATCATTGCTATTGGCTATTGATATTAGATAATTGGAATTGGCTATTTGATATTGTTAGTCAGAGATAATATCACTGCCTTTTAGTATAGAGTCAGTTAATTAACACAATATATAACCTCAACTCCAGATAAGAGATATAACTCTACGGCACATAAACTATCAATGAAGGGATAACGAAACGATGATCCAATTGAGCGAGTGGCAGCAGCAGGGACAATACCTTCTCATTAACGGTCAGCAAATTTTTACCCGTCAAGCGGGGGATTGTAAGGCGCCTGCATTATTGCTCATTCATGGTTTTCCTAGCGCCAGTTGGGATTGGGAAGGCATGTGGTATGAATTAACCCAGCACTATTATGTGATCACTCTGGATATGTTGGGTTTTGGCTTATCAGATAAACCCAAAAATTCGGCATATTTAATAAGCGACCAAGCCGATATTTATCAGGCATGCTTATACAAGCTAGGTGTCAGTGAATATCATATTTTAGCTCATGATTACGGTGACACTGTCGCGCAAGAGTTGTTAGCGAGGCAAATTGACGGCTGTAGTCCATTGACCATCGAGAGTGTGTGCTTTTTAAATGGTGGTTTGTTTCCTGAAACCCATAAACCGCTATTCATTCAGAAGTTGTTGTTGTCGCCGTTAGGGGTTTTGGTGTCTAAACTGATCAACAAACAAAAGTTTGCCAATAATCTACAACACATATTTGGGCCGTCGACACCACCTTCGCCAGAAGCGATCGACACTCTATGGCAATTATTAACCCACAATGACGGTTTGTCGGTGATGCATAAATTGATTCACTACATTACTCAGCGACAACAATACCGTGAGCGTTGGGTGGGTGCCATTATCAACAGTAAGATACCGATAAAGCTGATCGCCGGAGCGCTCGATCCGATCTCGGGTCAGCATATGATCGATCATTATCGAGATTTGATCCCCAATGCCAATGTCACTGAAATGCTAACCTTAGGCCACTACCCGCACATCGAAGATGCACAAGCCATTACCACGGCCTATTTACAATTTAGACATAGCATTGAGTGAGGCTCAAAATATTGAAAAAAGACAGCATAAAGATCAATAAAGCTGTCATGTTTAATTGATATTATTAGCCGATATTCTTTAGATTTATTGAGTAAATCACAATGCGTGTAATTGCCATCATAAGTGTAGTTATTAGCTGCATATTTTTCAGTGTGAGTAGCTTTTTTTTATTGGCTCAGCCAATTGAAGCCGCAATAGCACAGCCCGAGAAACCCTATGTTTTGCTGATTTCTATTGATGGCTATCGATACGATTACAACCGTCTGCATAAACCCAAACATCTGAGCGAATTTGCTCGCCATGCAGCGCAAGTGACTCGCTTTAAGCCATCGTTTCCCACGGTAACGTTTCCTAACCACATTACCTTAGTCACAGGTTTGTATCCCGCCCATCACGGCATAGTGTCAAACCGTTTTTATAACCATACTCTGCAGCAGCCCTATGGGTTGAATATTAAACAAGCTTTGACCGATGGCCGCTTTTACCATGGGGTTCCATTATGGTCATTAGCGGGTCAACAAGGGTTAAAAAGTGCCAGCTATTTTTGGCCAGGTTCAGAAGCCAAAATTGCGGGTCACCGTCCAGATTATTGGCTGCCTTACAAAGATGATGCGGCAAATAATCAACGAGTACAGCAGGTGTTACAGTGGTTTAATTTGGCCGAAGATCAGCGTCCACAATTTGTGACCTTGTATTTTTCAGACGTTGATACTGCCGGGCATCTCTATGGTCCAACATCAGATAACACCTACCAAGCAGTGCAGAACGTTGACCAAGCCATAGGGCAATTACTGACTGGAATAAAAGCCTTACCCTTTAAAGTGAATGTAATTATCACCTCCGACCATGGCATGACTAAGGTTGACGGATTTGAACGTGTATATACCGACAAACTGTTTGCTGGCAATGAAACGTTAAAAGATAAATTTAGCTTTAACAACGATGCCGCATTTTCGTTAGTGACTGCGACAGGGCAAAACAAACAGCAAGACTTAGCCGCGTTAGAAGCATTAACCCAAAAGGTACCCGGTTTACAGTTTTATCGTCAGCAAGATATACCGGCCAATTTACACTTTAGCGCGAATCCCTCTATTGAAGATGCGGTACTGATCAGTAATCAACACTACATTACTAGTAGCGATGCACGGGCAGGGCGCATTGGTAAGCACGGCTACGATGCCAATGTGATTACCGACATGAATACTGTGTTATATGCTCAAGGACCCGCGTTTAATCAAGTCACCATAGCCAATGCTGAAAACATCCATTTATATCCTCTTATCGCCCATATTTTAGGCTTAACCATAACAGAACCCATAGATGGCCAGTTAACCGTGTTAGCGCCTTTATTAGGCAAATGATTACAGATAACACTCGTCGACGTGTGCCATGATTCATGCTTGTTTATCTCAATCAACATGGGATAAAAAAAGCTAAATAGACATTACGTCCAGTTGCAATATAAGATGATATTGTACAAATGAGTGGTGTTTTGGTGTTACGTTAAGCTTAGTTATTGCAATAACGTCAGCAGATATAACTGTACTACTCGCGTTTTTTTTATGGGCCTAATAGGGCCTGTTGATCTTTCAAGGTTGTTTTTGCAGCGAATTGTTGCTCATTACTTAAACATGAGCTATGAAGCAGAGGCTGTGTGGTGTAGTTATTCTACATAAAAAGCCAATAACGCAGTAGAAATGACCAACAAAAGCTGCCCGAAGGGTTCGGCTAAAAACGTTTTACTCTTTGTTGAGCGAATTTTGCTTAGATTGCTAGGCAGCAATCCACTCGCCTCGATTAAAACGTTTTTATCTCGAACAAAATTTAACCAGCAAAGATCAACAGGCCCTAGCTTTCAATGCAATATTTCTATTGGTGTAAAGCGTGACTATCTTCTGATGTCATCTGAGTTATTAAACCTGCCAACACCTGCTATAGTTTGAGTAGCGATTACCCAGCACCGAATACAGTATGTTCAAGATGAATTTAAAATGAAATCATGGGGTCGTGTTAATTATCCCATTAACATAAAGGTAGTGCCAACCATGACAACAGCAATAGATTATTACTTTACTAGCCTCTCTCCTTATACTTATTTAGGCCACAACACCTTTATCTCGTTGGCAAATAAGTACCACTTAGGGATAAACTATAAGCCCATTAAACTGTCAAAATTATTTGCGGTATTAGGTGTGCTGCCTGTAAAACAGCGCCCACAAGCTCGACAAGACTATCGCTTAATAGAGCTAGCTCGCTGGGCAAAAAAGCGCCAATTACCGCTTAGTCTACATCCGGTTTTTTTCCCTGCAGACCCTAGTTTGGCAGATAAGTGCACGATTGTATTACAGCAAGCTGGGCAAGAGGTCAGCGAGTTTGTCGGCAATGTGCTGGCAGCATGTTGGGCTGCAGATCAAAACATTGCTGATGAGGCAGTTATTAGACAAATATTAACCTCGGTTAATATCGATGCAGACAGTGTTTTACAGCAAGCGCTATTAGCCGATATCGATGCAATATACGAAGCCAACACCTTAGACGCTATCGAGAAAGGTTTGTTGGGTGTGCCAGCTTATGTGTATGAAAAAGAGCAATTTTGGGGACAAGATAGATTAGATTTACTTGATGATAAGCTGAGTGAGTAATGTTATTTAGATGACAGCCTAAAGCAAGATTGCAGTGACTATTTACTGCAGCCTGCATCGATCCCAATAGTTACAGAATGAGCATTGGTTATTTAACAACTTGTTTTAAAAGATAAGTTTAGCTGTATGCTCGACGTTAATGTGCAGTTCTTGCAACAAATAACCTTGCATATAAATAGGCATAATAAGGCGTTAACAATAAATAATATTTATTGTTAACGCCTTATTATCGTCAAATACTTTGCTAAGTGTTTAACCACAACAAATTTACTTTAATTTTGTGATACCAATTAACACGCAAATGATACCCCCCACCATTCCTGCCCAAGCTTCAATAGGCGCATCACCACTTAACGCTCGGCTAAATTGAGAGCCCGCTGAATCATAAATATTGTAGCCCCACATAGCTAAAAAAATACCCGCAATAACAAGCACGATCCCAATAATTTTATTATTCATTCTTACTCCTGACTTTTAAGAGGTCACAGTTGATGAGGTTACAGATAATGGACCTGAAACTAATGGCACTTACGAAATCAATAACGTTTCGTTATTGGGGATCCCCGATAAATTTTCTGTCAATTTCCAGAGAAATGATAGCTTCCATCGAGTCCATTTTAGCTAAAATTGGACTGACAAAAGCTAAACCACTATTACCTATATAAATTACGTTTGTAAATTTTTTATTGTTGTTCATATGCGTTAAATTTATTTCTAATTTGTTCTATTCGCTCCCGATTAACACCAAAGTCAGAGTGTCCGATACGTGAAGCTGATCTGACATGTATGGATATTTTATCGGATATTGTAGATGGGAAATAAAACTCAACATCGTCAACAAACTGCAATACCTGAGAGGTAAACTCAACTCGAATATAATTTTCCTCAACCACGACGATATTTGTTCGCTCCGAGGCCTTTAATATGTGTAAAAGGCGCACTTTCGCTTGTTGCTGCGTTCCGATGAAATCGATCGGTGCTATAAAATGTTCTTCATCTGCTGCTTGTTGACTATTGACACAGTTTGGCGAGTCAGGGCATGGCATTAATTGGCCATCATTTAAGCCCAATGTAGGTACAGTGCCAGAGCAACCCATTAACAGCATCATGCTGAGTGTAATAATTGAAATCTGTTTGTACATTGTTGTCATCCTCTAGTGTTGTCGTATTGTCTTTATGAGTTACGCTGTGTGCGAGGCATAAATCGTTTGTTAGGCTTGGTCGATACCTAGTCAATACTATTTAGTATTATTTAAAGATAGAAATTTGCTTTTTAAGGGGAGGTTAGTAATAGCTCACTCATTATTGGCCACCAAATTCGAGGTGATATTATTACCTCATAAGTGAGATTAGGCAATAAACAGTTATTTTTTAAGTATATGTTCATCAATATCGCTATTGTTGCTTAGGGTGCTTCTCCAGGCTTCGGCACATCATTCTTACTCACTTTCTGCTCTGCTGATACTGCTTTGGCCCACTCATGCTCACAAGCACCGGCTTTAATACCTTCCTGGTTGGTACTTTGCGACGGAGTAAATGAGAGCCTAGTCAGTAGAGGGAAATGATCCGAACCAATCGAAGGTAAGCGTTGAATGTTTTGCAAAGTAAAATGCCGACTGTGAAACAAATGATCCAAAGGCCAATGCAAGAGCGAGTAATCCACGTGAAAAGTGTTAAATGCTCCACGCCCCACGCGCGGATCAAGCAGGCCACTAATTTTACGAAAAAGACGAGTTGTGGCAGACCAAGCCACATCGTTAAGATCACCGGTTACAATCACAGGTTGGTCACTCTCGGCTACACTTCGAGCCACTATCACCAATTCAGCATCTCGCTCCGCCGATTCAGCGTTTTCTGTTGGGCTTGGGGGCGCTGGATGGAGAAAGTGCACGCGAATGTGATCTCCCGTACGTAACGTTAATGTTGCATGTATCGATGGAACATCCTTCTCAACCAAATAGCAGATTTCTTGCTCGCCTAACGGCAAGCGTGAAAACACATGCATACCATAAAGGTTATCCAGAGGACATTTGATGCTGTAGGGCATGTCAGTTTCTAATATCTTAAGTTTGTTTTCCCACCATTGGTCGGATTCCAGTGTGACTAGTACATCAGGCTTATGCTTGTTAACCAGCTGGATCAACGCTTCTGCATTGCGATTTGGTGTGAGTACATTCGATGTGATAATGCTGAGTTGATTGTCGGCATTGAATTCAGTGGAGGTTTTGACCTCCTTGGGAAATAAAAAAGTATAAGGCAATATCCAGCACAACTGCCAGATTAAACACAGCATAGTGACCAAAATCAGTGCCTGTGTATTGATCATTTGAGTGTCGAGAAAAACAACATCAGCGATCAACAGCACCGTTGCCAATATCGTCAACTGCAATCGAGGGAAATCCATGCCCCTGACAATCCAATGCGGATGTCGCGACAAAGGCAACAAAGTAGCTAGTAGGATCAATAGCGTACAAAATGTCAGTATCGTTAACATAGAGAGCCTAGTTTTGTATGGATAATTTTAAGATAACACGACTCGCCAGATCCTCGTGGTTGATATTTTCGCCCAACGCTGGCGCGCGGTGCAGCCTTTGCTCGTTAGTGTTTGTCCAACGTCGGCATAAGTAACCTCAATTCTGGATAATAAAGCTTATCAAACAACCCTATATTTTGCTATCTGCCTTGTTAGCAAAACACATGGCTAATTTGATATTACAGAGTTGAAGTAAACCCGTTTTTAACGATTTATCCCATCTATTATCCAGCGTCGAGGTGAGTAACAAAAGCTCCTTAATCACCCATTCTGGTTCATCAAACTGTACCTAGTGTTCGCAGTTTTGCGCCAATACAGTTTTCTGTGTGGGAAAACGTGCGTCCAACCTTGCCATAGTTCGCCCCATATTTTGGATCTTTATTCGCGAAAAAACAGATACGCAGGCTTATTAGTGATTTTCTATGGAAGCAATCACAGATAGTGGTATATCGTTAATTTACGGATAATCAGGTAAGGGTTGTTTACTCCAAAAATTAACAAACTGACTCGACATGCTATTTTCCTTATCGGCAAGTTTGATCTGTGTTATCTCATGATGACCTTGCTTCAGGTCTATTACGCGTAGCATATCAACATCATGCTCTGACGATGGCTCAAGTTCGTTTACGTTATTAAATGTGGTTTCCGTATAAACAGCAAAGGATAAAGCCATACAAGCTATTAAAAGGTATTCAAAATGAATCCTTAACGCACTAACTTTTATTGAATGGATCGAATAATAAATTAGGCCGAATAAGTAATTGATTTATTTCATATTTTATTGCTATGCCTTTGATGTGAATCTTCTAATCTTTTCTGTTTTACAGCAACAAAACGAGCCAGCACGATTAAAGTATTGAACAAACCTTGAATTAATGTGCATTTCATTTGAAATCAATAGTCTAAATGTCTATATAAAAAAGTGCATGGGTTGATATTTTTGGTAGTCAAATGTGGCGGAGGGATAGCTTGCTTGTAATAAAGAGGAACCCGTGGGTTTAAATGCTACAGACACAAAAAAGCCCTATCATTTCTGATAAGGCTTTTTCATTGAATGTGGCGGAGGGATAGCTTGCTTGTAATAAATAGGAACCCTGGGTTTAAAGTCCTATCTTTCGCCCAATAAAAAGGCCCGCTATAAATAGCAGGCCTTTTTATTTAAATGTGGCGGAGGGATAGGGATTTGAACCCTAGAACGGGATAAACCGTTGCCGGTTTTCAAGACCGGTGCATTCGACCACTCTGCCATCCCTCCGAACAGGGTGGATAATAAGGGTATTGGCGAAAATGTAAAGCCTTGAGGTGTTTAATGGCACAACAAATGTGCAAAATGACACAAATAAGCTCACGGTTGCGCAATATTTATCCTGTATTACCCTGGTGACACTTTTATTATTAGTTAGCCTCTCGACGGGGTGAGTTACCAAAGTCGAGAGGCTAATGACTTTTTCGTGATTAGTTAACCAAACCACGGCGCTTTAATAAGGCGTCGGTAGTGGGTTTTTTACCGGTAAAGTCGATGTAGTCTTGCATCAGATCTTGGCTGTTACCTTTTGACAACACTGTGTCACGGTACTTTTGGCCATTCTCTAGGGTTAATCCACCATTTGACATCATGTAAGAGAATGAGTCAGCAGCAAACACTTCAGTCCATAGGTACGCATAGTAACCTGCTGAATAGCCGCCAGCGAAGCTGTGGCTAAAGTAGGTTGTTTTGTAGCGAGGTGGTACAGGCGTGTAATCTAAACCGTGTTTAGCCAGTGCTTGTTGTTCAAAGGCCGTAACGTCGGTGATTTCAGTTCCAGCAGCAATAGAGTGCCATTCCATATCAAGTAGCGCAGCGGCTAGGTATTCAACCGTATTAAAGCCTTGGTTAAAGGTGTGTGACTTTAATACTTTTGCGAGTAACTCTGCTGGGATTGGTTCGCCCGTTTGGTAGTGCTTAGCGTAATTGGCAAGCACTTGTGGGTCGACGCTCCAGTCTTCATTAGCTTGTGATGGAAACTCAACAAAGTCACGCGCGGTTGCGGTGCCCGCTAGGCTAGGGTAGTTAACTTGTGAGAACAATCCATGGATAGCATGGCCAAATTCGTGGAACATGGTGTTAACTTCGTCGAATGTCATCAGTGTTGGCTGACCTTCGGCTGGCTTAGGAATATTCAGCGCGTTATAGACCACAGGCTTAGTGTTTTGCAAGAATGACTGGGTGACAAGTTCGTCCATCCAGGCGCCGCCACGTTTGCCTTGGCGAGCGTATGGGTCTAGATAGAATAAGCCAATTGAGCTACCGTCTTTGTTAAAGACTTCATAAGCTGACACGTCTTTGTGCCATACCGGTAAGTCATTGCGTGGTTTAATCGTGATGCCGTAGAGTTTGTTCATGGCGAAGAACAAGCCATCGTTTAGTACGGTATTCATTTCAAAATACGGCTTAACTTGGTTGTCGTCTAAGTCATATTTGGCTTTACGTACTTTTTCTGCGTAGTACGCCCAGTCCCATGGCTGAAGTTTGAAATCTTTGCCATCTTTAACAATTTCGGCTTGGATGTCAGCGGCTTCGACTTTGGCCTTAATCAGTGCTTTTGGTGCTAGGTCGTCAAGTATTCCATAAACCGCTTCTGGGTTTTTGGCCATTTGGTCGCCTAAGGAGTATGCCGCCCAAGTTGGGTAACCTAATAGTGTGGCTTTTTGTGCCCGCAGTTGAGCTATTTTGATGTTTAACGGCGCGTTAGTGTCCATGGCGCGATAAGCTGAGGTTTCCCACAGTTGTTTGCGAACATCACGGTTTTTAAGGCTAGACAGTAGCGGCTGAGTGGTGGTGTTCACTAGCGTGATCATGTAGCCCGTTTTGCCAGCATCTTTTGCTGCAGCAGCTAATGATGCGATGTCGCTGTCTGACAAACCATCAAGTTGAGCTTTGTCTTCGATGACGATAACGTCAGCTGTAAATGATTTTAAAACGTTTTGTGAAAAACTGGTTTCAAGTTTGGCTAACTCACCGTTTAGCTCACGCATTTTCGTTTTGTCTGCGACAGATAATTCAGCACCTGCGCGCACAAAACGGTCGTAATACACTTCAACCAAGCGTAAATCTTCGCCTGTTAATGCGGCTTTGTTTTTATATATAACTTGGACGCGAGCAAACAGTTTTTCATCAAGGTAGATGTTGTCTTGGTGTGCGGTTAACTTAGGCACAATCTGTTCTTCAACGCTGATGAAGTTGTCGTCTGAAATAAGTCCTGAAAGATTGAAAAAAACACGTTGAGTTCGGTCTAGTGTGGCTCCGGTTTTTTCTAACGCGACAATGGTGTTGTCAAACGTGGCTGGTTCGCTGTTATTGGTGATAGTTGCGATTTCAGTTTTGTGCTCTAGCATTCCTTGCTTAAATGCAGGCAAGTAGTCGCTGGCTGTAAACTTGTCGAACTGCGGCGCCATGTATTGTAAAGGGCTAGGTGTTAACAGTACGTTGTTGGCAGTTGCAGGAGCTTTAGTCATTGTTTTTGTTGCCTCAGCGGCGGTTTTGTCTGCCATGGCAGTATCTACTGATGGCTCTGAACAGGCGCTGAGCATCAGTGCAGCACTCACTGCAGTGGTAATAAGTGTTTTGCGCATTGAAATATCCTTGGGTCTTTGCCCTTTTAGGTGTTTTTATGCCTATTCGAAATGTAGCTGTGGCGAACAATAGTGACAATAAAAACGTAATGAAATAACCACAATACAATAACAAGACTGCGTCTTGCAGCATAGGTTAAAGGGATAAACTATGATTAATTATTGTAACGAAACTTACCAATAGTGATGTTTGTTAGGTTTTGGGGCATTCTTGGCGCAATTGTAGTGGCAATTTGTGGATATTCGCGTAGCTTAATAGCAATAGATAGTACGATGAGGGTGATAGATGAAAGTTGGTAAGCACGATACAAAACTGCTCAAGCTCGCGATGGAGATTGGCATGGGATACGCGCAAAAGCGTGGTTTTGATGATTTTGGTAAAGGCATTTCGCCAAAAGATAAAGTCGAATGTATTTATCGATTATTGGTTCAAGACAACTTAATCCAACCCTTAGCCGAAGATAAAGACGATGGTCCGAATCGCAAACATAAATTGATATTGTGGATTAGTAAGCAGCTGCCTAAAGAGCATGAATTGTTAAACTAATCAGTGTCCCTATGCGGGGGGGTTAACACTTTGGCGCGCAAAGACCAAGCCTAAATGAAATATTGATTTCGCTTAGGCTTTTTTATATCAATTTTTAGTTGCTATCTGTTGAACTGGATGCAGGGTTAGCGCGACTCAATTTCGACAATTTTTAAACTTATCAACTGCTTTTGCCATTGCTGTTGATTAATATTTTCTATCCATAGGGTATCACTTTGGCGATGCTGTCCTTTACGCAGGTAAGTGTCTGGCATCCTAGGAATAGCTTCCCACGCTTGTAGGTTTTCTTGTTTGATCAGTTCACCTTGGTCGTTATAAAAGCTGGCTTCAACTTCAACCAGGGTGACATGCTCGTTACTGGTGCTGTCAAAATCAAACACTAAACCGACGTTATCATCCTTCCATTTGGTGTCTACAAGGGTGATTTTAATGCCATCTTTGGCCGTGCTGCCTAACAGTTCTGGTTGTGCTAATGCCGCTGCCGTTAAGCGTGTGGTGGCTAGCGTTGAGGTGACCGTGGAAACTGCAGGGTTATTTGTTGTGGCTAGGGGGACATTTGCAGCAACGCTCACCGTTGCGCCTGCCGGCAGGGTTACAGATGCTGAGTCTTGAGTCACTGATACTGGAGCTTGTGTCACTGCCATTTTAGCGGTAATAGCCGCATGGCTGACGGTTTCGGTAATGATGTATTCCCAGGTAAAGTCATCTTTTAGGCGAACATTAGCGCCATTGTCTAAAGTGATGACTGCAACATCGGCGGCCATAGCTACGGGGGCAAGCACCAACAATAGGGTCGATGCGATAACATTAAGCTTGGTTTTCATCTATTCATCCTGATTGAAAATCTTTAATTAATTCTACTTGTTTTCATTGGGTAAATGGAACGTTTTTTAAAGACCGACTGTTACCATCATATCGACTTATGCTGATATTGATAATAGACCTTGTTGTGGTACCTATCGGTGTTCATGCTTGAAAAAGCTAGAATAAAAGCTGATTACATTAGCGATTGCTGAAGGTGACGTAGCTCGTAAAATACAACATTGGTCTTAAAAATGGGTTTTGCTTTACGGTGTAAAGAGTAAACTCATTTATAACATGTAAACTTTATACATGAATAATATTTGAGGAGTAGAGTTATGTTTTGTGTGCAATGTGAGCAAACCATTAGAACACCAGAAGGTAATGGCTGTAGTTACTCGCAAGGAATGTGCGGCAAGTTGGCGTCGACGTCTGATATTCAAGACTTATTAATTTATATGCTGCAAGGCGTGTCTGCTTACGCAATTAAAGCCCGCGAGTTCGGCATTGTAGACAACGACATTGATGTCTTTGTTCCTAAGGCCTTTTTTGCCACACTCACTAACGTAAACTTTGACGATGAACGGTTAATTGATTATGCCTATCAGGCTCAAACCTATCGTGACCAATTAAAAGCCGCTTATATAGCTGCTTGTAAAGACAAAGGCATAGAGCCTGAAATAGTCAGCGCCCAAGGTGAGATATTACTTGGTGCATCTAAGCCTGAAATTTTAGCTCAAGCGCCAATAGCACTGCCTAATCGTGGTGACGTGCATGAAGATATTCTTGGCTTACGCTTATTATGCTTATACGGCTTAAAAGGCGCGGCTGCTTATATGGAGCATGCTCGCGTATTAGACCAAACTGATGTTGATGTGGCTGCTGAGTTCCATAAAATCATGGCATTTTTAGGTGAAGACTCAGTTGATGCTGACAAGTTATTTGCTACCTCAATGGAAATTGGCCAATTAAACTATCGCATTATGGCGATGTTAGATTTAGGCGAAACCACCTCATTTGGCCACCCTGAGCCAACGCAAGTGAATACAAAATCTGTTAAAGGCAAGGCGATTTTAGTGTCTGGCCACGACATGAAAGATTTAGAGCTTATTTTGCAACAAACCGAAGGCAAGGGCATTAATGTCTTTACTCACGGCGAAATGTTACCGGCTCTGGCTTACCCAGCCTTTAAAAAGTACCCGCATTTAGTCGGTAACTACGGCGGCGCTTGGCAGAATCAGCAAAAAGAATTTGCCACTTTCCCTGGTGCAGTGGTGATGACCTCAAACTGTATTATCGACCCTACTGTGGGTGAATACTCTGACCGTATTTATACTCGTAGTATTGTCGGTTGGCCTGGTGTGACCCATGTTGAAGGTGATGACTTTAGCGAAGTGATTAATAAAGCACTCGCGCTTGAAGGCTTTATCTATGATGAAATCCCCCACATGATCACCATTGGTTTTGCTCGCAATGCATTAATGGCTGCAGCACCAACAGTGGTTGAAAACGTTAAGAATGGTTCTATTAAGCACTTCTTCTTAATTGGTGGTTGTGATGGCGACAAATTAGAGCGCAATTACTTTACAGACTTAGCTAAGTCTGTGCCTGATGATTCAATTATTTTGACCTTAGGTTGCGGTAAGTACAAATTCAATAAACTGGAATTTGGCGACATTAACGGTGTGCCACGCTTGCTAGATATTGGCCAGTGTAATGATGCATATTCTGCTATTCAGTTGGCGTTAGCGTTAAAGGACATTTTTGAATGTGACCTTAACGACTTACCGTTAAGCATAGTGTTGTCGTGGTTTGAGCAAAAAGCGATTGTAGTGTTGTTAACCTTGTTGTCTCTTGGGGTGAAAAACATTCGTACTGGCCCAAGTGCACCAGGATTCTTAACCGAAAACCTAGCAAACATTTTAGAGCAACAGTTTGGTTTACGCACCACTACCGATGTTGAAACAGACTTAAAAGCCATGATCAACGTGGCGTAATCTTGTTATAACAATAGTGCATCTAAGCCCAGCTTATTTGCACTATTGCGATTAATGGCACTATGGGATTATCCATATTGCCACCTCTCTTTTTTACTGCGTTAAAGGCATCAAAATGAGTAGTACTCCCTCCGTTGGTTTTTCATTTTCACAAGCGCTTTCTGCCCAAACGGCTAAAAAGGTTACCCCAGTTAGTGATGCTCCACCTGTGGTTGAACCTGCTGTACTGGCAACTCCGAAAGCACTTTTGGCTGCCGATAACTGGCAACGAGGTGAAGTACAGCTTTGCTGTGTTGAAAAATGGAATGAAACCCACGATGTGGTCAGTTTTCGCTTTCAGGGACTTACACCGGTTAAATTTAATTTTAAACCGGGACAGTTTATTACCTTTAAATTAGCGATTAATGGCGACAAGGTTTACCGCAGTTACACTATTTCATCGTCACCTTCACGACCATTTTCATTAGTGATCACGATTAAAAAAATCACTGGTGGCGTGGTGTCTAATTACTTAACTGAGTCGCTGAACGTAGGCGATGAAGTGACTGTTACTGGCCCTGATGGGATATTTAACTTAGTCGATATTGAGGCCGATAAGTACTTATTTTTAAGTGCCGGTTGCGGCGTGACGCCAATGCATTCTATGTCGCGCTGGCTTTGCGATACCACCACCGACAGCGATATTGCCTTTGTACACAGTGCCAAAACGGTTGATGACATTATGTTTGCCAATTCAATGGCGTCGATGGCATCACGAAGCCCAAAATTCAATCTTAATTATGTACTTGAGTCTGACGGCAATAAGCAAAATTTGACTGATAAGCATGCCTCTACTGGTTGTGAAAGTGGTCGCTTAAGTTTACAAACCTTAGTCAAGTTAGTGCCAGATTATCAACAGCGTACCGTATTTGTGTGCGGACCTGAGCCCTACATGGCGGCGGTAAAATTAATGCTTGAAGCTGCCGAATTTGATATGAGCCAGTTCAATCAAGAAAGCTTTGGTGCAAGTAGTGCTATGGGGTTGAAAGCCGCGATGGAAAGTAATCCATCTACCGAGCAGTTTATGTTGAGCATTGGCGATAAACAGATCCCATTAACGGGCAATCAAACGCTATTAGATGGTATTGAGTCTGCAAAGTTACCGATTATTGCTGCTTGTCGTTCTGGCGTATGCGGGGCGTGTAAATGTCAGGTTGTTTCGGGCACCACTGAGTCGTCTAGTAAGATGGCATTAACGGCTGAAGAAATTGCGGCAGGTTTTGTGTTGGCATGTTCGACCAAAATAACCTCAAATGTGCGCTTACAAATGTAATGGGTATGATCCAAGGGTGCGTCAGTTGACGTATCCGCCCTTAATGATGGTACATACTCTAATCCTGCTTTGTGTCCTAACTGGCGAAGGTTAAAACAGTGGTGTCATTGAGGGAATGAGGTATTGCTGGGCAAAAGCATTGGCATCTACCGGTTTTCCCAGATAATAACCCTGCCATATATTGGCTCCTTGCTTGGCAACAAAATCGGCTTGAAATTGATTTTCGACCCCTTCTGCCACTAATGACAACTGTAAGTTATTGGCCATGGCGATAATGGTGTTCACCAACTGTCGGCTCTGTTCTGAGGTTTCAAGATTGTGAATAAAACTGCGATCAATTTTAATTGAGTTAAAAGGGTAATACTGCAAATAACTGAGTGATGAATAGCCAGTACCAAAATCATCTAACGACAAACGGATCCCCTTCCGATGTAACTTGCTCAGTACTTCTTGGGCATATGCGGCATCATGTATTAACGCATTTTCTGTTAGCTCAATCTCAAGCAAATGGCCGGGTATTTTGTATAACTCAAGCAAGTTAACAATTTTATCGACCAAGTAGCTGTCTTTGAGTTGTACTGGAGACAAATTGATCGCCAGATAAAAATCTTGATTGTATATTTCGCGCCAATAAGCTAACTGTTTCAGAGCGCTTCTTAATACAAAATAACCGATTTCAATGATTTGCCCTGAATGTTCTGCAATTTCAATAAAGTCGACCGGTGAAACTTGGCCTAAAATTGGGTTATGCCATCTTATAAGTACTTCGGCGCCGACAACACTTTGGCTTTGGGTGTTTACAAAAGGTTGATAATGCAATGACAACTCATCGCGCTGCAGTGCCGCCCTTAATAATGATTCCATTTTTATACGACTAGACAGTTCAGATTCCATTTTTGGGTTAAAAAACTTATAGCTATTGTTATTACCCATTTCACAATTTGATAGCGCGGCGCTGGATTTTCTTGATAGGTCCATAAATCCACTACCATCATTGGGGTAAAATGCGACTCCCATTGCTGTGGTAATGGAGAGTGATAATTCATCAACATAAATATCTTGGCTAAATTGCTGACATAAGCGGCTGCAAAAAACCGCCATCTTGTTGGCATACTGCTGTTTTTTGGTCGGGATAATGATGCAGAATGTGGTTTCACTGAAAATGGCAAGATAGGTACTATTATTAGTAAAGAGTTGCAGTTTTTGGACAACGGTATTGCGCACTTTGTCACTTATGTCATAACCAAATCCGTCTTGAATTCTCTTTAGGTTAGTGATGCTGAAATGAATTATCGAAATACTAGTCAACTCATTTTTTGCAATAAGTTTGTTAAACACTTTTTCGAGCTGGTTAAATTTAGGCAAACCAGTGACGGAGTCGAAACGTTGCTGGATATCTAATAGTTTTTCCGCCGCGATGCGTGAATCGATTTCTTGCATTAAATCGCTGTTAAGCTTCTCTAATTCAAAGGTGCGCTGTGCAATACTGGTTTCTAAATGTAAATTGGCTTGTGCAAGTTTTTCCTTTTGCGCTAACATTTCTAGATTACCTTCAATACAGCGACGAAAACACTCCATCAACATCATAAGGTCGCCTGAGTAACTATTTGCTTTTATGTCTAGCATGCAAATGGTGCCAAAAGGCTCCCCATCGGGCCAATTGAGGGGTAAGCCATAATAAGACATCATACCTACTGCAAGCGCAGGGTTTGTGCACCATTTGGGATCTTCTAGGGCATTTTCGACATGTAATTTAGTTTGTTGAACAATCACTGATTCGCAATATAAACCATGACCCAGCGAGTCCTTCATCCCAGCCGCAAATGGACTGTTAGTATTATTGTTGGCAACAAAGACTTCTAATTCATGAGTATGAAGTTTCATGATTAATGATGCTGGCACTTTAGCGACCTTGGCGATGAGGTCTACTGTGGTTTGCCAAGACGTTAGCATTTCTGCTGGTATCGCAATAGTGTTGTTTTTCAACATCGTATTATCCCTACTTTCATTGTCTTGTTACTCAATAAACAGACCGTTTGTATATTAAAAAACGTTAACAGCTTGCCATTTTGTAAGGTGCGCACATTCGAGTTAATCACTAACAGCTATATTGTTAGCTCTATATAAACCTATATAAAGGTATATAAAGGTATATAAAGGTATATAAACCTATATATTATTTTAATCACATATCAACATGCTATTACATAATGTGAGGCCATGAATGAAGGGGAAATACCGATCAGGTAATTTCTAAAGAGTCCATTCTGTTGCTACATAACAGGTCTAGCAATGTTAAGTGCAGTAGTTGCTCTTCTTCCATGAATCTCATATCGCTCTTTTACACCGTACGCTTACACAGCACTCTTACAACCTAAGATAAATGCTCTATAACAGTGTTAGTCATAAATATCGTTTGTACGCTTCAATCTATACGGTTTTTATTTAACTTTAACGCTCAATCAGCGACAGGATAAATAGATAAAAACCACTTTGATAACCGACTATTACCCCGAGCTGAGGTTATTTATCAACCTACTCAAATAAGTTGTGTTATGCAAACATTAATTAAACTTATATTAGGTGATCCGAATTCACTCTGTGGCAGAGCGAATACGGATATACAACTGAGTCGTCAGCGAGCCGTTAAATCTGTCCTCGATCGAGTATAGGCGGGTTAAGGGGTTGTTGTGACATTTATGTTGTTTAATTTATTTAGTTAACATTTCATGGAACAATAATTTTCATGTTCTTTGTTATAACGGCTTATATCATCACCAGCTTAGGCCATTTTATAAAGTGGATTTGTTTGTGGGAGGCTAGCTTGGGACAAAAATAAGCCAGCAGCACCGAGTGTGTTCTGATGGCAAAGCCGGTTATCCTTTTGCGGCTTGCGATCTTTTTTAGTGACTAGATTTAGTACTTAGATTTAGTACTTAGATTTAGAGCTTAGCGTTAGTACTTAGATAAGTACTCGTTAGTTGCCGTTCAATAACATGACATAACGATTAAAAGTAAATTCATCTCGTTGGAATTGAGAATGAAATGTCATGCCTAACTTAGTGGCCACGTTGATCGAGCCGCTATTGGCATCAACAACATCGGCATAAACAAGGTCTAGTGACATGTGCTCTTTAGCGTATGCAATGCAGGCGAGATTGGCTTCTGTGGCTAAGCCAATACCCCAGTAGTCAGGGTGTAGGCGATAACCAATATCGATGGCATTAATACGAGTTTCATTTTTAAAACCGCAAAAACCAATCACAGTATTGGTTTCTTTAAATACCACAGCCCAACGGCCAAAACCGTATTGCTGATATTCAACTAACCAAATATTGGCAATGATATTTTCGGCGTCGGTTAATGTTGTGCACATTCCTGCGTCACCGGTATAGAGGCTGACTTGTTCTGGAGTATTGAAGTGTAATACGGCTGGCGCGTCATCAAGGGTAAATTGTCGAATAATTAGCCTGGGTGTTTCAGTAATGACTGTCATTGGTTTCCCTTACTATTATTTTTATGTCCGCAATGACTTAATCACTATGCCACTACAAACCTTATCCCTTAATTGGCTTGGGGTTAACGAAAACCCATTATAAAGTAGCTTAAGCTTATGCTAGATTAACATACTCAATTCCCGACAATTAAGAATAATAATATGACCTGCTTACGTGTTGCATATCCCTTATTGGCGTTAGTGTTTTCAGTTTCGTTGTTGTCATTTACGGTTAGCGCGAGCGATCTTGATCTCTCTGTAACTAAAGCATTACCTAAACTGGAGCAGCTTTATTTACACCTTCATCAACACCCTGAATTGTCATATCAAGAAAAAGCCACTAGCCAACGCATGGCGCAAGAACTGAAACAATTAGGATTTGAGGTGACTGCTAATTTTGGTGGTTATGGTGTGGTCGGCATCGTTAAAAATGGTAAAGGACCAGTGGTGATGATCCGTGCTGATATTGATGGATTGCCTATTATTGAGCAAACCGGTAAACAATATGCCTCAACGGTTACCACGCAAGATGCGAACAATAATACGGTTGGGATTATGCATGGTTGTGGCCACGATATTCACATGACCAGTTTAATTGGCACTGCACAACAATTAATGCTTCACAAAGCTGATTGGCAAGGCACGTTAATGATGGTGGCTCAACCTGCAGAAGAGGTTGGCGGCGGCGCCAAAGCCATGCTCAAACAGGGTTTGTTTAGCCAATTCCCGACACCAGACAGCATTATTGGTTTGCATGTGAGTGCGTCAATCCCAGCGGGTAAAGTAGGTACCGTAAGTGGTTATGCCTTGGCGAATGTTGATTCGGTTGATATTACCATTAAGGGTAAAGGTGGCCATGGGGCTTATCCGCACGCCACCATCGATCCGGTAGTACTTGCTGCGCGCACCGTACTTGCACTGCAAACTATTGTGAGCCGCGAGGTGTCGCCGTTAGAGCCTAATGTGGTGACTGTGGGCTCGATTCATGGAGGCTCAAAACACAATATTATTTCCGATGAAGTGAAGCTTCAGCTGACCTTGCGCTCGTATAATCCTAAGGTGCGTGAGCAGCAAATGGCGGCGATTAAACGTATTACTACAGGTATTGCATTGAGCGCAGGCTTAGCAGATGAGTTAATGCCTGTGGTGTATGTGCATGATGATGAAACCATTCCGTCAACCTATAATCATCCAGCGTTAGCCGCTAAGGTTAAAGCCAGTATCGAAGCCGAATTAGGCAGCGATAATGTACTGGTGGCGCCACCGGTAATGGCTGGCGAAGATTTTGGTTTATATGGACTGACACCAGAGAAACGCCCTATTACTTTATTTTGGCTTGGCGCGGTAGAACCTAGCCAGTATCAAGCAAGTGTTGAGTCGGGCGATACCTTGCCGTCTTTGCATTCTAGCCAGTTTGCGCCAGATTATCCGTTAACCATCCGAACAGGCGTTCGGGCAATGACGCGCACCGCGATGGATTTATTTAATCAGCCCGCCCAATAAGTGGAAAATGTAAAGGGCAGGGATTTCATTCAAGGATAAGCGTAATAGCCGCCTTCGGTACTATAGAATATACTGGCGGCTATTCTCATTTTTGGAACATGGCAGTATATGATTATCTTTAGCACCAACCTTGGCGATTTTACCGTAGAGCTTGAAATGGAACGTGCACCGGTTTCTTCAAAAAACTTTCTAAAATACTGCCAAGACGGTTTTTATCAAGGCACTATTTTTCATCGGGTTATTAAAGGTTTTATGGTGCAGGGTGGTGGCTTAACCGCCAAAATGACAGAAAAACCAACTCGCGACCCTATTGCCAATGAAGCCAATAAAGGCTTGAAAAACGTGTTGGGCACGTTAGCCATGGCGCGAACGGATTCGCCGCATTCTGCTACTGGGCAGTTTTTTATTAATGTCGCTGACAATGATTTTCTAGACCACGTTGCGACAACTAATGCAGGGTGGGGTTATGCGGTGTTTGCTAAAGTGACCGCGGGTATGGATGTTATCCAACAAATGGAGCGGGTTAACACCACGACTATTGCGGGCCATGATGATGTGCCGCGTGAGCCGATTGTGGTTGAGAAAGTAACGATAATTGACGAGAAACCCGTTGCTTAAGCGCGGTGGTTTAAAGGGTTTGGTTTAAATGCTTGTTTAACTGCTTGTTTAAATGTGTTGTTCAGCATTTGTCTTTTAAGCCTTGCGGCTTAGGTGTGCTAATTCAAGCGCGCGTTTTTGTCAGCTTAACAACAGCCATAAAAAAAGGTTCGACATCACTGTCGAACCTTTTTTGATCTGCTATTAATTTAATGTGCTATTTAGCAATAGCACAGAGATATAGCACAGAGGTTCAGATTAAAGCGTGTAGCGAAGACCGATGGCGATACCGTCATCTTCAGACACTTCCATTCTGGCTTGTTGTACTTTGTCTGCACTGGTAAAGTCACTGAAGTCACTACGAGTTTCAATGTATATCACCGTTTGAGGGTCAAATAAATAGTGCAAACCTACTACCACAAATTGGCGCTTAAAGACGTCGTTAGGGTCTGCATTGTAGTTAGGTTGGATCACATAGTTAGATCCCGCATCCAGTACGTTGTATGACACAAAAGCACGAATGTCATTATCGAACTTGTATGAGAACAATGACTCAAGACCCACAGCGTCGTTAATTAACCGGCCGATGTTGTCGGTGTCGTGATTTTCGTTTTTATTCACGTTGGCAGCGGCATAAAAACCGTTTTGATCAAAGTTGCCCCACGTGATCCCCATACCGTAAATAAGATCAACCGCAGTGGATGAGCCACCATCAGCAAAGTTCACATCAAACTCACCCCGGTTAACCCCAGCGGTTAACACTAACTTGTCGGTTGCTTGGTAAGTGACAGCACCGCCATAAGTATAATTGAATTCAACTTGTTGTGCTGCCGTTGAGCCAGAGTCCCACAATTCTTCACAGGCACTTTCGGTAATGTTTTCGACATCACAGGTATAAAAAGCAGAGTTTTTTAACTGGGCTTGCACTGCAAAACTGACGTCGCCAAAGCTGTTGCGATACTGAACTGTTTTGTCGCCACGACCGACACCATTTACGGCGCCGTCATCTTTGTTATAAGTGTAAACACCAGCAGTGTTACCGTCCCACACAAAACCATAGTTTGTGCTATAAACCACGTCATACCAAGCACCCCATTGCTTGCCAATTGTGATGCTACCGTAGGTGTCATGTGCGATACCGACATAACCTAAACGGTTATAAAAAAACTCTTCTTGGATTGATTCAAAGCGATTGTTGTAAACAATGTCTGTGCTACCTACCGGATTAACACCCCATTCAAGCAAGGCGTAGGCTCTCCAGTCATTTTGTAGCTGACGATTAAAACCAAAATTAATGCGTGAAGCACCGTTAACAACTTCTGTTTCACCTTGAGTATTGATCACGCGCGCATCGATAAATCCGCCAATTTTAACCGCATTGACATCATCTTTATAAATTTCGATTGCCGACGCTGAGGGTGCGATAAGAATGGTTGAAATTAATGCTGCAATTAATGTTCTGTTCATTTTAATCTCTTGTCTTGTTGTTTGAGTAAGCACAGCTTAGTCCGTTAAGATATCTTTCCATTAAGACGACGGAGAATATCAAACCTATGAGTGACTCACAAAGTGAAATATGCTCAAAAAAGGCGATATATCTCTTAAAATACGTTGTTCAATGACTTAGCAAAATTGAGTGTTAACACTGGGTTGTAGTATGGTTAATAATTGTAAGGAGATGTTATATTGCGGTTGCTTATGCATTTAATATGAATTTTTATTTGCTTTATAACTAGTGTGTTTTTTAAGCGTTTATTTGATGTAGATCGCGACTTTATTTCACCAATGGCATACGCTTAATTTAGCACTGTTATCGATTTTATCGGGGGCGACATTATGGACATGACTTTGCAGTTTCACGGCGCAACTCAAGAGGTCACTGGATCTTGCCATTTACTCACAGTCAAAGGGCAGCAAGTGCTGCTTGATTGTGGATTAATTCAAGGGAGTAAAGCTGACTGGTTACGTAATCACGATCCTTTTCCATTCAAAGCGCAAGATATCCATGCTGTGGTATTAAGCCATGCACATATTGATCATTCCGGTCGTCTACCTTATCTGATTAATCAGGGGTTTACTGGGCCCATTTATACTCAAAAAGCCACCGCGCAGTTATGTGATGTGATGTTGCGTGACGCGGCTATGCTGCAAGAAAGAGACACCGACAGACAAAATAAAAAACGTGCAAAACATGATTTAGAACCGCTCGAGCCGCTATTTACCGAGGAGGATGTTGAGCAAGTGATGGCGCAGTTTGTGATGGTAGATTATGGCCAGCGAGTGCAGGTTGCCGATGGGGTAGAGGTTTGTTTGTCCGATGCGGGACATATTCTGGGTTCTGCGGTGGTTGAGTTGTGGTTAGGCAATAAACCTCAACAGAAAAAACTGGTTTTTAGTGGTGATTTAGGTCGTGCAGGTATGCCGGTTTTGGATGACCCAACGTTTATTGAACAAGCTGATTTAGTGCTAATGGAAAGTACTTACGGCGATAGGTTGCATCGCAGTTGGCAAGATACCTTGGTTGAACTGAAATCAATTTTCAAACGAACTATTCATGAAAGTAGGGGCAATATTTTGATCCCAGCATTTTCGGTGGGACGTGCTCAAGAGCTTCTTTATCTATTTCATTTATATGCCAAAGAGTGGGACTTATCACGTTGGCGTATTTGTTTAGACAGTCCAATGGCGATAAAAGCAACCGAGGTATATGTTAACAATTATCCATTGATGGACGATGACTTTAAGCGTTTTACCCGCTTATCTTCTGGGCAACATCCCTTGTTATCCAGTGCTGAATTTGTCTGTAGCACTGAAGAGTCGATAGAGCTGAACGATATTCATAAAGGATTAATCATTATTGCGGGCAGTGGTATGTGTAATGGCGGCCGCATTCGTAATCATTTTGTGCATAACCTATGGCGTAAAGAAGCCGATATTATTATTTGTGGTTTTCAGGCAATGGGAACGCCAGGCCGAATACTCGTCGACGGTGCTGAAGAACTGACGATTCATGGCCAGAGTATTAAGGTTGCTGCAAGTATCCATACGGTAGGTGGGTTATCAGCCCATGCCGACCAAGCCGAGTTATTGTCTTGGTATCGCCATTTTGAGCAATCTCCCGCAGTGATATTGGTACATGGTGAACTAGAAGCACAGCAAGTATTGATTGAAGCGCTTAATCAAGACAGTGCCAATAAACCGAAAAATAGCGCCATTGCTGAGCGAGGAGATTGCCTAGACTTAAACGCTTTACCTGAGTTCGTGTGGCTGAATAAGGCAAGTGGATCTAATGAGCCATCAGAAACTTAATTCAAATAAATGTGTTATGAGGTGAACGATTGCTTAGCCTGCGGGCTAAGCATCAATTTCGTGTTGCAGCTTTTCGATGTCATCTAAAATGCGCATAAATTTTTGCCCAAATTCGGTCACTTGGTATTCCACTCTGGGTGGAATTTCAGGGTAATTAATTTTATTCAAAATGCCGAATTCGATGTTTTTCTTCAAACATTGATTAAGCACTTTAGTGCTGAGTCCTTCTACTGACTTTACCATTTCACCGGGACGGTTAATGTTATTGGCTAATAACTGATATACAGTTAAAGACCATTTACAGCCGTAGATGGTTTCGACCATACGGGCACTTTTTTCTGGGGCGGATTTTCGAGGGAATATTTTTTCTTTTGTATTCATCAATATGTACCTAAAAGTACCTATGTCACCGATTTGTACTTACTATTCAATCGGATAGTTTACCCATAAGCTTAACACACTTACTCTTACATTAGGTGTGAACACATGACGAATTTACCCCAAGAAACAGCGCTAATTATTGGCGGCACAAGTGGTATTGGCTTTGAAACAGCAAAGCAATTAGTGGCTCAAGGTATCGATACTATTATTGTTGGTAACAAAGTCGATAAGCTTAATAGCGCAGTGGCGCAACTCTCATCATTAGGCAGTGTAAACGGGCTTCAAGCTAATTTATATGACTCACAAGACCTTGCCCGTTTGATCAATATGATCAACTCAACAGACAAGAAGATTGCTTATTTGGTTAACGCAGCAGGGTCTTTTAATCCTAAGCCATTTTTAGACCATCAAGTAAGTGATTACGATACTTACATGGATCTTAACAAAGCGATTTTTGTTATTTCGCAAGCGGTTAGCAACAACATGATTAAATATGGCGGTGGCAGCATTGTGAATATTGGCTCTATGTGGGCTAAACAAGCCATTAAAGCCACCCCATCAAGTGCCTATTCTATGGCTAAAGCGGGTTTGCATTCCTTAACGCAACACATGGCAATGGAACTGGCAGAGCACCATATTCGAGTTAATGCGGTATCACCCGCCGTGGTGAGTACACCTATTTATGAAGCCTTTATTGAACCTGAAAATATGGCTAGTGTGCTTGAAAGCTTCAATGCATTTCATCCTATCGGCCGAGTGGGTAGTCCGGCCGATGTCGCTAATAGCATAGTGTTTTTGCTATCAGAGCAAGCATCTTGGGTCACGGGCGCCGTATGGGATGTTGATGGCGGCGTGATGGCAGGACGTAATTAATCTACACCTGTTCACCGCAACACCGCGAGCCATGGTATTGACGGTTTAACCATTGCTCAAATAATACAACAGGGTGTTCAACATCGGCTGCTTAGGGGGCGATCCGCTAAGGCGCTGTTTGAGGTATGTTTGTTTGAGGGGTTCTGTTTGGGGCGATCTTCGTCGCCCCGTCTTATCAGTCGACCTATTTTGAGCGCCATTAGATTAAATCACACTTAATAAGCGTTAATATTTCATTCTATAAATAGGCGTGACACGTTAAGCTATGCACAAAATAAGAGATGTGAGTGGCGTGATGAAGTTAGTCAACATAAATAAGAGCCAATATCGTTCGGCCAACAATTTAGTGCAGATAGGATTACTGGCGACATTAGCCATTTTGTCGCTGATATTTGGTCAGTTGCTGATCTACTTTTTCGGTGTGAAACCATTACCAGGTGCAGAGTCGACCGGTAATTTTCATTTGAATTTAACCGGGGTTATTTTGGCATTGATGGTGTGCAGTTTATTGGTGCGAAACCTACGTCAAAAACCGAAGTTTTATGAAGTGTATTATGTGTGGCAATTGAAACAGCTACAGAATAAAATTTTTCGTAAACTAAAATCGATTCAACAAGCCGCTAAAGATAATAATCGCGATGCATTGCTGATACTGTGTTTTTATTATCAAAGCTTAGCGTTAGTTTATAATTTAGATAACAACACCTTAACCATGTCAAACGTGAACAATGAGTTAGATAAACTCCAAAAGTCTATTGACGCTGCTGGTTTTTCTATTGATGTGGATGAGTTTACTCCCGAAATGCTAAAAGACTTTTAGATCTATCATCTGCTGATAACCTTTTTTGCTGGCTCGACAGCTTGATTTTTTCAGTAGATGCCATCAATTCTTACCTTAAATAAGGAGCCATGATGTCAATATTGGCAGATATTCCTTTCTCATTACTTGAACTCGCGCCGATGCGTGAAGATTCCACTGTGTCAGAGACCTTACAAGACAGTTTACGTTATGCCCAGTACGCCGAACGCCTTGATGTGAACCGTTTTTGGTTAGCCGAACACCACAATATGCCGGGCATTATTTGCTCTGCCACCTCAATTTTAATCGGTTACATTGCCGGTGGTACTGAGCGCATTCGTGTTGGTGCTGGTGGGATTATGTTACCTAACCATCCACCGCTCGTGGTGGCAGAGCAGTTTGGCACCTTGGCCAGTCTGTATCCTGGACGAATTGATTTAGGCTTAGGCCGTGCACCAGGCAGCGATCCGGTCACAAGTTTAGCGTTCAATCGTGATAACCAACGGGCAGAACATTTTCCTGATGAGGTGCGCGAGTTGCAATCGTTACTCGGCCCACATGAACTGCGTCAACACAGTAACGGCAAAGCGGTGCGAGCGATCCCTGGTGAAGACACCAATGTGCCTATTTGGTTATTAGGCTCTAGCTTATTCAGTGCGCAATTAGCGGCAGAGCGAGGCTTGCCTTATGTGTTTGCTGGCCACTTTGCGCCGCGTTTTCTGTCTGAAGCCCTTGCGCTTTATCGACGTAAATTTACTCCTTCAGCTGTGCTGGATAAACCTTATGTGATGGTCGGCCTGCCTTTAGTTGCCGCGCCAACCGATGCCGAGGCAGAGCATCTTAGCACTACCTCTAAACAGCGTATTTTAGCGTTAATTCGTGGCCAAGAAATGTGGCTTAAACCGCCAATAGACAGCATGAATGGCCTGTGGAGCGAGCAAGAAAAAAACTATGTTGATAGCTTTTTAAGTTTGTCTATCTGCGGCGGCCCAGTAACGATTAAGCATCAATTAGAGATGTTTGTAGAGCAATTTGGGGTAGATGAGTTGATGTTTACCAATGACTTGTATGACAGCGAGCACCGTTTACGCGCCTTAGATATTTTAATGAGCGTGAAGCAATAGCATACCCATTTGCTGCACAATTGCTTAGTTGATGGTGGCTAAAAGCATAAAAAAACCAAGACACATGTCTTGGTTTTTTTGTCTGTCAGATCTAAACTGGTCAGCTCAAAAAGGCTAAATAGCTTGACCATTTACAGTCAGTTTTACATCAATGTTGCCACGTACTGCGTTTGAGTATGGGCAAACTTGGTGAGCTGTTTTAACTAACTGTTCAGCTTCTGCTTGGTCCAGATCAAGTTCAACGGCTAGCGCAACTATTAATGCAAAACCACCACTATCATTGGCGCCTATACCCACAGTAGACGTGGTTGGAGCCGATTTGATCGCCACTTTAGTTTGACTCGCAACGTGCAGAATCGCGTTAGAAAAACACGCGGCATAACCTGCAGCAAATAACTGTTCTGGATTAGTAAACTCACCGCTGCCACCCATTTCTTTTGGGTAACTTAACTGTAAATCAACTTTTTTGTCGTCAGTAGAAACTTGGCCATTACGACCTGCTAGTGCTGTAGCTGAAGTTGTGTATAACGCTTTCATAATAGACCTCATAAAGTATGTTAAAAATATTGGTGGTAAAAATTCTGTTGATTGCTTTGGCTCATATCGACATCTTGTTGATGTTACTAAGTGATGATCATATCAAGTGATTAACGATATTAAGTTGCGCACAATCTAATTGTGTTTACTATAACGCGAGGATTTAACTTTTGCAACTACATTGTGCACAATTTAATTTTTTATTGTATCTACTTACCGTTATTTTATTGCCCCAATTCGTATCTGCACCTCGATATCAATATGATTAGTTTGTCATTATTTTGTCACCTTTATGTCATCATTTGCTTTCACAATAGCGTCTCATTAGATCCCTTAGGCAGTGCTAAGCATCGCCGTATAAACAGCTAACGATAAAAATAAGGATAGGCTATGAAACGGTTTGTGACTCGTCGTGATTTTCTGGCAATGTCAGCTAAAGGCGTAGGCGCGGTAGTCGTGTCGTATGGATTAATGGGCTGCAGTAGTGATGATGACGATGCTATTTCAGGGCAGTTTTTACAAGGTGTTGCCAGTGGCGATCCCGCAACCGATGCCGTCATTTTATGGACCCGGGTCACGCCCGATGTTGAAGGTGATATTACGGTTTCATGGCAAGTCGCCACCGACAGTAACTTTACTCAGCTAGTCACTAACGGCCAAATGGTGACGACTAAAGATCGTGACTATACCGTTAAAGTGGACGCGGTCGGTCTGGAGGCGGGTCAGCAGTATTTTTATCGTTTTACAGCCGGCGATACAGTGTCAGAAATTGGCCAAACGCGCACGTTACCCGAGGGCAGTGTTGCATCGGTAACATTAGCGGTAATGTCATGTGCTAATTTTCCCGCGGGTTACTTTAATGTATACGAAATGGCGGCGCAGCAAGATGATATAGATGCTGTGGTGCATTTGGGTGATTATTTATATGAGTATGCCCGCGGTGAATATGCCAGTGAGCATGCCATTGAGCTGGATCGTGAAGTGTTGCCAGCCGGCGAGCTATTTCTATTAGACGACTATCGGACTCGTTACAGTCAGTATCGTAGTGACGCCAGTTTACAAAAACTGCATGCCAAAGTGGCGTTCATTACCGTGTGGGACGACCATGAAGTGGCCAACGATACTTGGAAAGACGGTGCCGAAAATCATAACGATAGTGAAGGCGATTTTGATCAGCGCAAAGAGGCGGCACTGCAAGCTTACTTTGAATGGCTGCCAATTCGCCCATGGAGCGAAGGTAATCATGAGGAAATCTACCGAAGCTTTAATTTTGGTAATTTGGTTGATTTGCATATGCTCGATACTCGGGTATTGGCTCGCGATAAGCAGTTAGAATATAGCCAATACATTGATGCGACGACGGGGGCATTTAACAACGTAACCTTTCTAGCCGATGTGACCGATACCAACCGCACTATGCTAGGCCAGACACAATTATTGTGGTTACAGCAAACCTTATTGCAGTCTACTGCTAAGTGGCAAGTGTTGGGTCAACAAGTGTTAATGGGTAAAATGTTAATGCCAGCGGCTATTGCCACCCAACAAATGAGTATTCCGCAGTTTGCAGAGCTCGCCGGATTAGCGCAATTAGCCGGTCGCGCCCAAGCGAGCGACCCGACATTAACCACACAAGAGTTGGCTTACCTACAAGCTAATCAAGACAAATTAACCCCTGAGGTTATTGCACTGCTACAACTACCAGCCATTCCATACAACTTAGATGCTTGGGACGGTTATGCTTACGAGCGTGAAGTTATTTTAGCGACGGCAAAATCGTTAAATCATAACTTGGTGGTTATTGCCGGTGATACTCATAATGCATGGGCGAGTGATTTAACCGACAGTGGCGGGGAGATCGTGGGGATAGAATTTGCCACCAGTTCAGTATCGTCTCCTGGGCTGGAATACTATTTAGGATTGTCTGATGCTGAAATGCCAGCAACAGAAGCGGCGATCGTTGATTTGATCGCCGATCTTAACTACGCCAACTTAAAAGACCGCGGTTACTTGCTACTGACATTTACTCAAGATGAAGTGCGCAGTGATTGGCAATATGTAGACACGATTTTAAATAAGACGTTTGCTCCGTTAGATGGGCGTGGTTACAGTGCCACTAGCGCGGCGGGTAGCCCTAAAGTGATGCCCGTTTCGTCATAGGTAGTGTCATTTTAATCGACATTGGATGTAAAAAAGCCACCTTCAGGTGGCTTTTTTATTGCTAAAGCTGTTGGAAACAAGATCCGGATCGAGGTTAATTAATGGTCAGAGCGACAATTTTTAACGGATGATTATCATCAAATGACGGAAAATCTTCATAACAGTCGAGCCATTGATTATAAATAACTTTACGCCCTTGTTTTTCAACGCAGCGCACTAAACTGTCATACCATGCTTGGCGGTCCACTTTGGCGACATTATTACAGCATACTAAAGTGCCGCCGACTTTTGTCGCCAGAACAGCAGGTTTAAATAGGCCTTGGTAATCATTGACGAGATCGACAATACCGAAGGCACTTTTGGCAAAACGTGGCGGGTCTAAAAAGACTAAATCAAATTGTGTTGCGCGCAGCTTGGGGTATTTTGGCAGTTTTTGATTGCGACGTCCGCCTATCGGTAAACCCGCCAATTGGCGCAGCGCCGGAAAGGCATCACTTTGGACAAATTCACACACATCAGTGACATTGTTTAACTCGGCATTTGTTTGCCCAGCGGCCAATGCAAATGATGAAAAGTCGACATTCATCACTCTACGAGCGCCGCCCATAGCGGCGGCAATTCCAATCCCACAAGTGTATGAAAACAGGTTTAACACCGTCTTGCCTTGGCTATTATTACGAACATATTCGCGGCCAATACGCATGTCTAAAAATAATAATGGATCTTGACCTTCATGGCGCAGTTTTGACGTGAACAGAATGCCATTTTCTTGGATAACTTGGGTCGATTGCGCGTAGTCTTGGGCTTCATTTTCGGGATGATTTACCACCCGAGAATGACTGCCAGAGCGGTCGTTGTAAACAATATGGTAGTCAGCATGGGCGGTAAGTAGGCTTGATATGTCTTCAAGTTGCTGCGCGGATAATGTTTGATGAAAGGTTTGGATTAGCCATGCATCACCGTAACGATCGATATTCAGGCCATTCTCACCTTCAACAGTGCCATGGAAAACGCGATAACAATCAGTATTATTGTGGGCCGCTTGCTCAAAAAAAGTGGCTCGTTTGGCTAACGCATCGGCTAAAACAGCTTGAATGGACATGGGAGCTCGTTAAATGGAGTGGCAATTGGCGCGGATTATAGCAAACATTCCGATTTAGTGAAGTTGCGGCAGAGACTATTCATCTGGCAGATGCACTTTAAAGGTTTTGTTGGCAATGATTTTACCGTTTAGCTCTAGCGTCATTCGCCAGTTACCGACTTTATTGGTGATGGGTGCCCAAATACAATCACCCAGATAAAAGCGCCAATCGTTTTGTTTAATAAACACTTCACCATCGAATGGCGGACGAATATTGCCATTGTTATCAGTAATATCCGGGTGGTAAATACAGTAGGTTAGCACTTGATTTTTGGCTTTACGGATGCGAGTGATAAAGCCAAATTCGGTATCGATAATAGCGGGCACATGAACCGTTGCCTGTAACAAGCGTGGCAGGTCGTCGTTCTGATTGTCCCATTGACTGAATATGCCACTGTAAATAATGCTCACATCCGCTGTTAACTTACTCAAGCGCTATCCTTTTGTTGATTTAGCAACAATTGCGACCCAATTGTGTTCGACGTAAATACCCAATGAGGCGGATCAATGGCGATTAAATCGTCGTTATTAGTGTTGATCTGTTAAGTGTTTAATTGCCGCTTGCAACGCAAAGTCGTAGCCTTGGGCACCTAAGCCACAAATCACCCCTAGGGCTTTATCTGAAAAGTACGAATGGTGCCTAAATGGCTCACGGGCATGTACGTTAGATAAATGCACTTCAATAAACGGGATCGAGACACCGAGTATGGCATCACGCAAGGCGACACTGGTGTGGGTAAAAGCGGCAGGATTGATAATAATAAACTGCGCATCAGTCCCATGGATGGCATCAATCAGCTGGTACTCAGCATTAGACTGAATATGTTCCAGTTGAACCCCTGCTTGGACCGCACTTTTACTTAACGCTTCAACAATAGTGGTGAGCGTTTGGTGACCGTAATGTCCGGGTTCACGACGGCCGAGCAGGTTTAAATTGGGGCCGTTGATCAATAAAATTTTTGTTGTTTGGCTCATGACGGTTCCTGTAAAAATCGCAACGTAAGTCGATTTAATCTGCAGCATAAATAGGTTTTTAACAAGCATTCTTACCGAAGATGGTTATCAGGTAAACCAAAAAATGCTCAACTAGCGTGTAACCTTATTGATTGAGCGATGGCGGGCTCACTTTTTTATTAATAGTCAGATTTATTTTGGCGCATCGCTTTGGTGGCACCGCGTTGTTTTTTGGTTTCAATGCGTCGCGTTTGGCTGCCTTTTGTTGCTCTAGTCGGGATACGTTTTTTTTGAACAATACCAACACCTTTTACCAGCTCAATAAATTGTTCCAGTGCCGTTTGACGGTTAAAGTCTTGGCTGCGTGATTGCTGACATTTTATAATGACTTTGCCGCTTTTAGTAATGCGATGATCGGCTTTTTCAAGCAGCTTTTGTTGATAAAATTCGGGTAACGATGATGAGGCAATATCAAAGCTGAGTTGAGCGGCGGTCGACACTTTATTGATATGTTGGCCACCCGCACCACTTGAGCGGACAAAGTGCCATTCAATTTCATTGTCTTGCAATATGACTCGTTGAGTAATTTGTATCATTGGGTTGTGATAGCCCCCTTCATTGACTGTCGATAAACCTATCGTTGTGCTTAAATGTCGCTAAGGCATGAGTGTTGATGTTGGGTGATGTAGGTCTATTCTACCGCAGACGCGGAAAATTTTCAGAGTTGTCTTATGGTGATATCTGTGTTGATGTTTCAATGACCCGTTAGCCTTTAGCCGCGGGGGCGTTAACCCTTGGTCTTTAACTATGGGCTTTGAACTAAAAAGCCTGACTGGCCTCTGAGTTATTACATATTTAATGAAATGAATAGAATAGTTTTGCTATCATAAGCGCCATTGTCGCTTTACACGATAACATCACCGTATAAAGTCTGTTCTATGGCCTGATTATAAGGCTGGAGTTGCCGTTATGTTATGTCAAATCCCCGATATTACCAAGGGTGTCATTAGTTTATTTGTCAGCGGCCGTTTATCGGCCCAAGATTACCGAAGCCGTTTACAGCCCGCCATTAAGAGTTATCGTAAAGACTGGGATCAAGTGTGTCTTTACATTGAAGCGGATGTGTTATTAGAAGGCTGGGAATTTGCTTCATTAACCGGCAGTGGTGAAGTACAGTTACCTGCGTTTGATGCCTTAGTGTTTGTGGGCGGCCCTGATTGGGTCGGTAATGCTGTTAGGTTAATGGGGCCGTTTATGCAAGGTGAAGTCGCCTGGTTTCCATTAGAACGTAAACAAGATGCGGTTACTTGGATCACCAAACGATCGCAATGTTAGTATTGATGTTATTACTTTAGAACAGGATAGCTTATGTCATTATCAAAATTATTTGCCGTATCAAGTGCGTTATTGTTAACCCTTAGTTTAACGGCATGTGCACCAGAAGTCGGTAGCGAAGCATGGTGTAAGCAGATGAAAGAAAAACAAAGTGGTGATTGGACTGCCAATGAAGCAGCCGATTATGCCAAATACTGCGTCTTTAAATAAATTTATATCTGGTTTTATTTAAAACAGGGGCATTTGTTATTAAAATGCCCTATTTTAATTTTCAGTTTTTTGCAATAGTACTAAATTAATATAAAGAAAAATAATCCTTAAAGTATACACCCTCTCGAGATTTTCCTTTGTTAGCACTTGTACATAACCCTTCTAATTAATTTAATGTTCATCTTTAAATATGATAAGCAGTACATTCTGGCTAATTAAGCTATTTAAGCTATTTAAATGAATATTATTTTATTCTAATAACTTTTTGGTTGTTATTTATTGGTTTTAATATTTTTAAGTAATATAAACACAAAAAATTGAATAAACATTGATCAGTTTGTTTGATATTTATTCTATTTTTTAGTGCCACCAAATTCATTGGATAATAAGTGATGTTAATGTGAGCCAAACCACTTCTCATTAATAATAATTAATGTATATTGAGCGAATCGCTAGAAACAAATCTCTGTTATATCTTTATGTATTTTAAAGGTTTATAAACTATTTAGGATGGAATTTATGAAGAAAGGACTCTTTGCGGCAACTGTCGCATGTGCAATATTATCTGGTTGCGTTAGTATCGAAAAAACCATTAATGATAGCATGAAGACTTTAACTAACGCATTTAGTACACCTCAAATTCCAGTATCTGAATTAAAACCAGCACGAGAATCTAGCGCAAAAAACATGAAGCGTATTGCGGTGATTCATGATCAACGCAGGCCTACGGGTGGTTCAATTCTAGAGACCAACCTTACCAACATTAAACTTAATAACTCCCCATACTTCACTTTAGTCGAGCGTTCTCAAATTGATGCTATTGTTAAAGAACAAAAGTTGAATGATGGCATATTAACTAATTCAGCGACTCGTATTAAATTAGGTAAGTTAACGGGTGCTGATACATTAATCAATGCAGGTTACTCTACTACAGTTGATTCATCTCGTTATTCAGAAAAAAGAAGTGAATGTACGGAAAAAGGTGATAATTGGTATAAGTGTAAAAAAAGTCGAAAATATACCGTTAGTTGTACCAAAAAAACTGCTGTTGTTATCTTGGAACCGAAAGCGGTTTCTGTAGAGTCTGGTCAAATTATATTTTCAAACCATTATAGCGAAATTGCTGAGAGTAAGGTGTGTAATGATTCTAACGATGCACAACCAACAGATGAAGAATTAGTTGGCAGAGCTTTGGCTCGAGTTACTCATGAATTAAAAATTGATTTAGCGCCATTTACATTAACAACTGATGTCGACCTTATGGATGACGACAATTCTGACATGCCTGATGATGCTGAAAAAATGTTTGATATGGGCATTGAATTTACACAAGAAGGTATGTATAAAAATGCCTGTCAAATGTTTGCTAAAGCACAAACTAAATATTCATCATCTATTGCAATCACCTATAACAATGCAGTTTGTGCAGAGTTTCTAGCGGATGTTGAAATGGCTGACGCTTTCTATTCTAAAGCAACAACTATGACTGATGAAATTGATGAATTGAAATTAGTTATGGAAGGTGAAACCCGTATTAAACAACGCTTAATTGATACGGAAGTGTTGAATAAGATAATCACAGAGCGTTTGTAATAATGGTTTCCTTTATTAATAAAGCACGACATCGTCGTGCTTTAAGTCTATCTATATTAACATTGGTTTTGGTTTGGCCGACGTCAGTAGTCGCTTGCAGCTGTGCTCAATATTATGCAGAACGCCCTCAGCCTGATTGGGTTACCTCCCAAACAGCTGATGGAATAACCTATATTGCAGCTGGGTCATCATTGTGTACGGGCCTCAAAAATTTAGATGAACGAAGAGTGGATAATGACGCTAGAGCGTCACTGACCAAAATGTTAAACACTTCGGTATCTACTCGCGAGAAAACATCTATTGGTGCAGTTGGTGATGCGGGTTACTCACGATATAAATCAAATACTGAATTAACAAGTGAACACATCTTAAAAAATGCCACTATTTTTGAGCGTTGGACTGATAATCAAAACTGTATTGTTTATGCAGGGATTATGTTAAAACAAGCTGATCTCGATAAAGGTAAAACTGAACAACTAGAGGCACAGCAACAGCAGTTGGTGGCCCAAAATGCTTGTGTTGAAAGTTCTGGTGAGAATCGAGTCCATGTTAAAGAATGGATGATTGAACGCTTGTTACAGCAAGGGTTCGCATTTAATCCAGACAAAACTTGTCAGGTAAAATATAGGCTTACGAGTAAGATTGTCAGTGCGCGTATCGATATGGTTAAAAATAATCTTATCGTTAAAGTGAGCAGAAATAATCAACCTATTTGGCATAAGACCTATTCAGGTAAAGCCATGAGTTACAGTCAAAGAAGCCGAAGTGAATTAACTCAATTAGCAATAAGCGACAGTTTAGATAGTTTCTTTGTTGATTTATCTTCGCTAAAACATAAAAAAATTACTCCATGACCAAGATGAAAAAAGCGGTAGCGCAGTTACTTACGGGTTCGACCATAGAAGAAGATGAAGGCCAAGTTGGTTTTTTTGCCAAAATGTCTCGTTTATTTATCTATATTGCATTTATTTTAATGGGGTTAGGTAATTGGTCTGATACTAAAGAGTTACTCACCGAAGGTTATCAAGGGTTTATTACTCATTTTACTGACAGAGTAGAACAAAAATCGCTTAATACCATCAGAGTGGGTAATTATCTAGCACATGTTGAAGCCAACATTGGTATGCCAACGATAATAAAAAGCTCAAGCATCAATAGCGCTTTAAAGTATCGATACTATAAACAAGATAAGTACTTACTAACTTTAATTACAGAGCAGCAAAGAGTCTCTGGCGTTGTGGTTCATAGTTTATTTAATGACAGCGTAATATTAGATCGCTTTGCGCCGCAAATCCCCTTTACGGACTTACATTTGCTAACCGATAGTATTGAATCAATTACGCAGCGAAGTAATGACTTTTTCTTTGATAGTAATAATTTAATTTACTTTATGACCACCACAGGTCTTGGTGCTGCTGGGATGCAGTTACAACTAGCGGCTGGTTTTACAGAGTATGACGGACAACAAGATCATTTCAAATCTACTTTAGATGAATTAGGCCAGGTGTTGATGTTAGATGAAACTGAAAAGGTAGCACCGTTAGCTAAAAAACTCACAGTACAAGCCGCTAATTTTTATGCTGTATATGAGATAGATGAGCAAATTATTGCCGACAGTTTATTAACTCGCTATGAATTTAATGCTTATTTCAAGGATTGATGTTTTCAAAGGATGAAGAAACATGGGCAAACGTGTGATATTAAATAAAGCCAAACCGATTCTAATAAGCCTTTGCTTTATTGGTGTTGGCTTATCTGTCGGCTCACTGGTTGATGCTGCAGATAGTGATTTTGAGAAATTTAAACAACAGCGTAAAGCTGAGGTTTCACAATTTAATCAATCTAAAAAAGCGGAATTTAAAAAATTCCGTGATGAGTACTTAGCTGAGTATGACGCCTACCGTGGTGAATTGCTGAAATTTTGGAGTGTACCAGAACAAAGCTCTTCCGAAGTAGAAGTTATTTATACACAAGATAAACAGACGCGCGTTAAAATTGATGCGTTAACTCAACAAGTGGTCATCGAAAATCTAACTGATGAAGTTATAGATCAAGACGTTATTATTAGTAAGTTGAAAGCCGACCCTAATACTCGCGTTTTATTAACCAATATAAATAACCAAGCTTCGCTAACAGATGAAAAAAATATTGTTAATACGTTAATTGACCAACCTTCAGAAGTCGTGGCAGAAAAAGTCATTAACGAACAAATTGATACGCAACAGCAACAAATGCTGTCACAGCTTGATGCGCAACAAAGTATTGAAGAAATAGAGATAGAAATTGCGGCTAAAGTTACCCCTAGCAAGGCTAAATCTCTTGAGATAAAAAGTAAACTCAAGCAAGTTAACGAGATTAATAAGCAATCTCAAAAACGTAAAAAAATAGCCGATAAGCAAGTTGAGGCATTAGTTAAAATCAATCCTACGTATAAAAAAATTCAAGTAAATACCATGCGTTTACCTGAAGATTATTTGTACAAATTATCCAAGGATTATTTAAGTTTCTATCAAAAGCAATCTTCAGAAATGAATATTCCCTTATCGTTATTACTTGCTATTTCATATGCTGAATCAACTTTTGACCCAAAAGCAAAATCTCATATTCCTGCATTTGGATTAATGCAAATTGTGCCAAGATCTGCAGGTATGGATGTTGCTAGAAAGTTTTATCGTAAAAATCAAGCTCCAACTTCGATAGAGCTGTATCAGCCTAATATTAACATTCGTTACGGCGCGGGTTATTTGTCCATTTTAAATGAACAATACCTTGATGGTATTGACGATCCAACAAGCAGGCAATATTGCGTTATAGCCGCTTACAATACTGGCGCAGGTAATATTGCAAAAACCTTTAATGGTGGAAATAATCGCTCTATAAAGCAGGCTTATAGCAAGATTAATGCGTTATCGCCCGATCAAGTCTATAGCAAATTAATGAAGCGTTTACCTTACCCCGAAACTCAAAAGTATTTAGCCAAAGTGTCTAAACTTGAAGCTAAATATCAACATCAAATTAATCAATGGAATTTATCCGAATAAGGGAATAATGATGAAAAAAGTGCTACTAATTTCTGCATCTGTTTTAATGCTAGCGGCTTGTAACAGTACGCCTCAATCACAATCTACATCTCTTGCGGACAATGATTCAGTGCCAAGTTGGGTATTTAT
The DNA here is from genome assembly GCF_040309905.1 of Shewanella sp. CAL98-MNA-CIBAN-0140. Taxonomy (NCBI): domain Bacteria; kingdom Pseudomonadati; phylum Pseudomonadota; class Gammaproteobacteria; order Alteromonadales; family Shewanellaceae; genus Shewanella; species Shewanella sp. CAL98-MNA-CIBAN-0140. Next base: position 20,878 of record NZ_JBEOPI010000002.1, on the reverse strand, counting down.
GCCAACAAGTGAAAAAGGCTTAGCTTCTTCAAGTTGTGTTGCTTGGGGTGGGAATATGTCGGCAGCAAGAGCTCAAGCCATTGCCAATGCTAAAGCGGACCTTGCGCTACAAATTGAAACTCGTGCAAAAGTCATGGATAAAACCATGAACTCACAATCTCAACAAGGTACTGAAGTTCAGAATAAATCGACGTTTAGTCAAGTGAGTAAACAAGTAGCCGAGCAAAGTTTAATTGGTGCCATTCCAAAAGAAGTGGCTTTTGCCTTAATCGATAATCAGAAACAACTTTGTGCATTGGTTGAGATGGAAAATACCCAACCCTTATTTGATAACTTATTGGCTTCCGCTGGTGTGTCGCTAGACCCGTCTTTAGAAGCGAATTTATACAAAGATTTTCGCACTACAAAAATTACTGAAGAGCTACAGGCTGAGTTGTCTGGAAAAGAATTTGACTAAAATTATCTGTTAAATAGGCCTGTAAATCAGTTAATTTATTGTTTTATACCTTTATAAATTAGGGGGCTGTTGATCTTTGTTTGAATTTTGTGCGAAGAAGGTAATCTCGTATAGTTCACTTCGCCAAAAACAAATACAACGAGATTACCATGCCCCGATTAATGCTTGCTGATGAGATGTGGTCGAAGCTAAAAGCTATTCTGCTTGACGATAGCGTTTATAACAAGCGAGAGCATAGATATACGATGGAAGGGAGCCTCTATTGATTGCGTGTCGGCTGTCCTTGGCGCGATTTACCTGAATATTTTGGCTTATGGAATACGGTTTACCGTCGTTTTTTACTGTGGTCAAGAAAAGGTATTTTACTCAGATTGTTCAAGGCATTATCGACTGATAGCGATACAGCGTGGGAATGTCTTGAGGGGAGATATATTAAAGCACATCAACACAGTGCCAACGCGGCAATAACAGACCTATTGTAAGTCAATACAACACAGATAGCAGAACAACGAGCAGTTTGATAAACTGAGGTTACTGAGCAAAGAATAGGTTACAGGGTCAAAATCTTGTGTAAATTATTCTAGATTTTAATAAAAAGTGTGTATCATTACACTTTGTTGTTGTGGATTTCTCGTTGCTCAGGATTCTTTTATATTGTTGTCCAATTTACTTTCTCGCTTTTCAATGGCTGGGATATCAAGATTACTAATTGCTATTGTGTTACTGCAATTTATGGGCGCCAATATGGGTGCGCATCAACTGCATGTGGGCAACAGCAACGAAGAGCAAAATAATCATTCACATCTGCAATTTACTACCGAAGTGATTACCCTTGCTGAATGTGTAGACTGTGCTTGTGCGCTAGACGGTTCACGTATTCATTCAGCTAATGATGATCATCAGCATGCTAATAACATCACCGAGATTGAGCAAGTTGATATCTGCTTAGATTGTCAGTGTCATGGTGGCCATGTGGCACTGGTGACGCTTGGTGATAATGTTATCCGTGAACATTTTCATGATGCTTATGGCAATGTTAGCTTGCACTATATGGCGCCAGCGCCTTTCCCTGCTTATCGTCCTCCTACCGTTTAATCCTTTTAAACACTTTTTTACTGTTTAGAACCCCCTCTTGATCCGCTCACATTGCGCCAATGAGTGCTGCTTTTGCATTCTATTATGACGTTATGTGAAGCTTTTTATGGCGGTGGCTAAACTTATTACCGTTGATGTCATATGTGGCTATCGACGGTCTAGATTGTTTTAGGATTAACCATGAACACCAAATTAGTACCGCCTCTGTCTTTGCTGGCAGCATTAAATGCCAAATCTCTTGTGAATAATGCCGTGAGTCGTGTCGTGAGTAATACAGACACTCATGCTCAGTTAACAAGCCTGTTAAATCCCCTATTAAATGCTCGTAGCAATGCTCGTAGAAATAACCAAAGTAACTTAACTGTTTCTCGAGGATTATTGTTCGGCTCAGCGTTACTCGGTTCATTATTAATGTTATCTAGTTTGCCTGCTCAGGCAAGTAGTCAGCCAGCCGAAACTGACCACCAACAGTCGTTACTAAGCTTAAATACTGAGCAGCGCCAATTAGCGGGGATAGAGGTGTCACAATTGAGTCTGCAAGCTTTTAATTTACAGGCTGTCGCTACCGCGCAATTAATCGTTGATAAAGATAAAACCATTACCATTGCACCGCAATTAGATATGCAGGTACTTAAGCGTCATGTGGTGCCTGGAGAGCTGGTGACAAAAGGCCAACCTTTGTTAACCATAGGCGGAGCGGAGATTGCTGCCGCCCAAGCGAACTACATTAATGCGGCGACGGAATGGGACCGAATAAAGCGCATGAGTCCTGGCACCATCAGTGCTAGCCAACGCATGCAAATCGAAGTGAATGCTGAGTTAAAACGGGCCATTTTAGAATCAATCATGATGACCCCAGCGCAAATTGCTGCGTTAGCCAAATCGCCGAGTTCGATTGGCCAGTTTCAGTTATTAGCTTCCATTAATGGCCGGGTACAACAAGATGTCGCGACCTTAGGCCAAGTGCTAATAGCGGGTACGCCTTTGATGCAACTGACAGATGAATCGTATTTATGGGTGGAGGCTGAGGTTACGCCTATGCAAGCGGATCAAGTCAATATGGGCAGCAATGTGTTGGTTCATGTTGGCAGTCGTACTCGTAATGGGGTCATTATTGGCCGCTCTCATGAAATTAATCCGCAAACCCGCACAGAACAAGTATTGGTGAGGATGGCTAATCCAGGCCATGAATTACATGCAGGTGAGTTTGCCGAATTATACCTAGCAGACGATCAGCAGGCGAAGTCTGCTGGTTTTATTGTGCCTGATGCGGCCTTAACTCGCGGTGGTGATGGCGACTGGCAAGTGTTTGTTGAGCAAGAGGGTGGATTTAGCGCAGTAGAGGTCACTGTGGTTGAACGCCAACGTGGGTTGAGCTTTATTCGCGGTTTAGCTCCCCAAACACGAGTGGTTATTTCTGGGGCTTTTTTCTTAGCCTCAGAGCAAGCCAAAGCTGGTTTTGACATCCATAACCACTAAGCGCTAGGACATCATCATGTTATATAAATTAATTGAGATTGCCGTTGAAAAGCGGTTATTGGTTTTACTTGGCTTACTCGCGACAGTGGTGGCTTCAATATTAATGCTGCCAAAGCTAAACTTAGATGCGTTTCCAGATGTGACTAACGTGCAGGTGAGCATCAACACAGAAGCCGAGGGCTTGGCGGCTGAAGAGGTTGAGAAGCTGATCAGTTATCCGGTTGAATCAGCCATGTATGCCTTGCCTGCTGTGACTGAAGTGCGTTCATTATCGCGCACGGGTTTGTCGTTGGTGACCGTAGTGTTTGCCGAAGGTACCGACATTTACTTTGCTCGCCAGCAAGTATTTGAACAACTACAAGCGGCAAAAGAGTCTATTCCCGCAGGTGTTGGTACGCCTGAAATTGGCCCGAATACCTCTGGTTTAGGGCAAATTTATCAATACATTTTGCGCGCCGATCCCGAAACCAATATCAGTGCTTCTGAACTGCGTAGCTTAAATGACTACTTGGTGAAGTTGATATTAATGCCGGTGAGCGGCGTGACTGAGGTGTTGTCATTTGGCGGCGAAGTGTTGCAGTACCAAGTGCAAGTCGACCCCAATAAACTGCGCAGTTATGGCTTGTCGATGACCCAGGTTAGCCAAGCACTGGAAAGTAATAACCGCAATGCGGGCGGCTGGTTTATGGACCAAGGCCAAGAACAATTAGTGGTCCGTGGTTACGGTTTATTGCCAGCAGGTGACGCTGGCTTGCAAGCCATTGCCGACATTCCGTTAACCGAAATCAATGGCACGCCAATCCGCGTGGCCGATATTGCTAACGTGGTATTTGGTAGCGAAATAAGAGTGGGCGCGGTGACCATGTCTCGCAGGCAGGCATCTGCTGATACTGACTCATCATCCGATGTACAAGCATTGGGTGAGGTCGTTGCCGGCGTGGTGCTTAAGCGCATGGGCGCTAATACCAAAGCCACCATTGATGACATCAATTCACGAGTGAGTTTAATTGAACAATCCTTGCCAAAAGGCGTGTCATTTGAAGTGTTTTACGACCAGGCGGAGTTAGTTGAAAAAGCCGTGACCACGGTCATTGATGCGTTATTAATGGCATTTGGTTTTATTGTAATTATTCTGGCGCTGTTTTTGGTCAATATACGGGCGACATTGTTGGTATTGTTGTCGATCCCGGTGTCGATCGGTTTGGCGTTATTGATCATGTCTTACTATGGTATGTCGGCTAATTTAATGTCGTTGGGTGGTCTTGCGGTTGCGATTGGTATGTTGGTTGATGGCTCGGTGGTGATGGTTGAAAACATCTTTAAGCATGTCAGCGGGCAATCTGTGGCAAGTCAGCAGCAAGATGTCAACGCTAGCGATACGAGTGAGCCCAGCAGCATTGCGATTAGGATCATGCTGGCGGCAAAAGAAGTTTGCAACCCGATCTTTTTTGCCACGGCGATTATTATCGTGGTGTTTATGCCGTTATTTGCCCTTGAAGGCGTAGAAGGCAAGTTATTTCAGCCAATGGCGATCAGTATTATTTTAGCCATGATGGCGGCATTGGTGGTGGCGTTATTTGCGGTACCTGCATTAGCGGTATTCTTATTTAAACGCGGTATTGTGGTACGTCAAAGCAAAGTGCTAGCGCCCATTGATGCGGTTTATCGACGTATTCTTACGCTGGCGTTATCAAGCCCAAAATGGGTGATGATAGCCGCGGTGTGTTTGTTTGGGTTAAGCATGTTATTGCTGCCCAAGTTAGGTACTGAATTTGTGCCGGAACTCGAAGAAGGCACCATCAATTTGCGAGTCACTCTTGCGCCCACGGCAAGCTTGGCTACTTCTATCAGCATTGCGCCTAAAATTGAAGCCATGTTGCTGGAGTTTCCTGAAGTGGAATATGCCTTAAGCCGAATTGGCGCGCCAGAGCTTGGCGGCGATCCTGAACCTGTGAGTAATATTGAAATCTATATAGGTCTTAAACCGATAGAACAATGGACGTCGGCAAGTTCGCGTTATGAACTACAACGCTTGATGGAGCAACGTTTAGCAATATTCCCAGGACTGTTGCTGACTTTCTCACAGCCCATTGCCACCCGTGTCGATGAACTGTTATCAGGGGTTAAGGCGCAGTTAGCGATTAAGATATTTGGTCCAGATCTGACGATATTGTCTGAAAAAGGTCAGCGGTTAACGGACTTAGTCGCTGCCATCCCCGGGGCGGTTGATGTGTCGTTAGAGCAAGTCAGCGGTGAGGCACAATTAGTGGTTCGGCCTAAGCGCGAGGTGCTTGCTCGTTATGGCATCAGCGTCGATGAAGTGATGAGTTTAGTCACCCAAGGTATTGGGGGTGCCAGTGCAGGCCAAGTGATTGATGGTAACGCCCGTTATGACATCAACCTGCGATTAGCGAAGCAGTATCGTAATGCCCCAGATGCGATTGAAGACTTGTTACTCAGTGGTGCTAATGGCGCGATTGTGAGGCTGGGGGATCTCGCCGATGTGGTGACCGAAATGGCGCCGCCGAATATTCGCCGTGATGACGTGCAACGCCGAGTCGTGGTGCAAGCTAACGTGGCGGGGCGCGATATGGGTTCGGTCGTCAGCGATATTTATGCCATAGTGCCGCAAGCTGAATTGCCCCCTGGATATACCGTGGTGGTGGGCGGTCAGTATGAAAATCAACAACGGGCACAACAAAAACTCATGTTGGTGGTGCCAATTTCCATCGCACTGATTGCGTTATTGCTGTATTTCTCGTTTGGTTCAATCAAACAAGTTACCTTGATTATGGCTAATGTGCCGTTAGCATTAATTGGCGGCGTGGTGGCCTTGTATGCCACTGGCACTTATTTGTCGGTACCCAGTTCAATTGGTTTTATTACCTTATTTGGCGTTGCTGTGCTCAATGGTGTGGTGCTGGTGGACTCGATTAATCAGCGCAGACAATCAATGGATGAAAGCCTATATAACAGTGTGTATGAAGGCACTGTTGGGCGATTACGTCCGGTGTTAATGACCGCGTTAACCTCTGCATTAGGGTTAATTCCAATCTTGATATCGTCCGGCGTTGGCAGTGAAATCCAACAACCATTAGCGATAGTGATCATCGGCGGCTTATTTAGCTCAACAGCCTTGACCTTACTGGTGTTGCCGACGGTGTATCAATGGTTGTATCGAGACAAGGTTTTAGTTAACCCGAGTTGAGGCTAACGAAATAAAACCTCATTAGCTCAATAAACCCAAAAGCCTAATCATCTGATTAGGCTTTTTTAAACCTTAAACCTTAAACCTTAAACCTTAAACCTTAGGCAGTTTAGGCGGTTTAGGTGGTTTAGGCTTTAAGTTGAGCTTGAGTTTATTGGCTAACGGCTCGATAGCTGCACCTTGAACTATGACCGAAATCAGTACAATGAAAAATACCATGTGGATCATTTCACGTGATCCCTCAACGCCGGCAGCGGCTGGAATAAGCGCAAACACGATTGGGGTGGCGCCTTTGAGGCCGATCATCGACACAAACAAGCGCTTGCGCCAATTAACTTGTTTAAAAGGCAGGTAACACAACTGTACTGCTAAAGGGCGTGCCACTAAAATCAACAAGATTGCGGGCAATAAAGACACCATCAACACAGGCAATAATTTTTGTGGGAATATCTGTAAGCCTAAAATGATAAACATCAACGATTGTGCTAACCAAGATATGCCATTGAAGAAATGTTTACTGACTTCAGCGCCTTTCTTCAAATAGTTGCCTATTATTACCCCTGCAATATACACAGCAATCAGTTCATTACCGCCCAAGATTTCGGTACTCGATACTGTGATGGCAAAGGTTGCCAAAATAAATACCGGAATAAGCCCAAATTCTGGCAACTTGATGCGATTAAGTGCCCAAACGGCCATCTTACCCATTATTAGTCCTACTACCACCCCAACACCAATTTGCTGAACTAGGCTAGAGAGTATTGACAATGTAGTGGGTGCACCGTTGGCACTATTGATAATATAGTCGGTTAACATGACAACCATCAGTAGGGCGACGGGGTCATTGGTAGCAGATTCGAATTCTAAAATAGTGCCAGTGCCATGTTTTAATTTAAGCTTTTTGGATTCTAAAATAGAAAATACTGCCGCAGCATCAGTCGATGACACTACCGCTGCAAACAGCATGCAAGTGATGAGGTTAAAATCGAGTAACGCATTCAAGATAAAGCCAAAAATAACCGTTGTAAAGATCACTCCAGCGGTGGATAACATGCCGCCTTCTTTCCAAGAAAATTGAATGTGTTTCATTGGGGTATTCAGCCCACCCACAAACACTATGGTGTTTAACGCTAGGGTACCGATAAGCGAGGTAAGCTTCAGGTCGTCGTATACAAAACCAAATTCACCATTACCAAAAGCAAGGCCTACGCCCATGAAAATGAGAAGCGAGGGTAAGCCTAATGTTTTAGAAGGATGATGGAGCAAAATGCCAATAGCAATAAGAATGGAGATCCCTAAAATAATAATATCAGATGGCATATAGGCACTCCTTGGCTAGTTTAAATTGCACTAAATGGCTATTTTAGCATTAAATTAGCCTAAACTCGTTTTATGAGTATTTATTAATATTAATTCATATCCCATCAGTGGGTTGCAATAAAGACCATGCATTATTGGCTTGTGGAAATAGAGATATAAACAGGATGAGTCTGTTTGTTTTAGCTTTAATCATAATGGATAGATCGTTTACTCGCGCAATAATAGCAGTCTAACAACATTTTTATTACATTTTAAACTGCTAATATCAGTTCATAAAAGTACATAGTGGAAACATCATGGCCATATTCATTAGTGTTTGGGGCGTTATTACCTGTGGTGTTGGGCTGTTTATGCTGCTTAAGCCCCAAGGTTTTGCTGATGCTATTGTTCTATTTAGTCGCCAAGATTATTTTCATTATGTCGAAATCATTTCTCGGTTAGTGATTGGCGCAGCATTGTTACTCGATGCGCGTAATACCTTATATCCGTTAGTGTTTGAAGTAATAGCTAAGATTTTGTTTGTAGTCGCTATTATTTTAGTTTTTATGACTGAAAAACACCATAAAACATTTGCGTTATGGGCTGTAAAACATTGCCTTAGTTGGTTTAGACCAGCAGGATTTTGCGCCTTAATATTGGGTCTTTGGACGTTATACGTCAGTATCGATTAAAGACTCAGCTTTGTTGTATAGGCAGTGAAACCGTTATTTTGGCTAATTTGTTAAAATTTTATGTCAAGCTAAACTCCCCTTAAGCCGCAGCACCATTGGACTTGCATATTTCTGTAATGTTAATGAAATGTGAGTGTCATGTTTACGCAGTCTTTTTGTCATTTTTGCAGGTTAGTTTGTAATCCAACCAACTTACTCACACGCTTACATCCGTCTTCGGAGATGACAATGGAACTGAAAAACATTTTTAAACTTACTGCACTTGCTACCGCCCTTGCTGCAACATTAGGGCTTGCTGGTTGTGGTGGTGATATTAATATCAATGCGGGTAGCGATACCGTTACCCCTACTACGCCAACAACTCCAACAACGCCAACTCAGACAGATCAAGAAAAATCATACAGTGGCTTTGCAACTAAAAGCACCACAATGACAGCCGTTGATGGTAAAGAAGTTTGGGTATTAAAAGGTACGTTAGCCCCTTCAACAGCAGCATCAACCATTACCACCGGTGGCCAAGATGGCGACAAAATAGTGTTAGGTAATGATGTTGTATGGCAGCTTGATGGCGCGGTGATTGCCGGTGGCGATAATGCCAATGCAGTTGAGTTATCGATATTACCTGGCACCAAAATCTTAGGTGGCAGCGATTCTTATTTAGTGATTAGCCGTGGTTCAACAATTATGGCTGATGGTACTGCAGCTGCACCTATCGTATTTACGTCTGTTGAGACGGCTTTAGGCCAAGAAGGTAAAGCGGGTCAGTGGGGTGGTTTAGTGTTATTGGGTAATGCGCCAGTAAACACCTGCCCAGATTTAACCAATTGTTCAGCGTCTTTTGAAGTGGGTAACCACAGCTATGGCGGTAATGACACCGAAGACAATTCAGGTTCAATCAAGTATGTACGCGTTGAGTTTGGTGGTTTCAAAATCAATGACACCCAAGAAATGAACGGTATTAGTTTTGCCGGTGTGGGTGCGGGTACTGAAATTGACCACGTACAAGTTCACATGAATAACGATGACGGTTTTGAATTCTGGGGCGGTAATGTTTCAGTAACAAATATCGTACTAACAGAAAACTTTGATGACTCGTTAGATTGGACTAACGGTTGGCAAGGTAGCGCGCAGCACGTTTATATCCGTCAAGCTGACAATGCTTCTAACCGTGGTATTGAAGCTGACAGTAACAGTGATGCCAGCGCTGTACCTATGTCAAAACCAGTGTTAGCCAACTTTACTATTCAGGTTGCTAATGGCACCAACAGTGGTGGTGACGATGCGGAAGGTATTTTATTCCGTAAAGGCACTGGCGTGAATACTTATAACATTCTTGTTAAAGGTGACGTTGATTCTGGCGAATGTTTAGAGGTTAACGACGACAATACCGTTAACAACGCCAACACCGCTGAATTGACCATGCAAAACAGCTTAATTGACTGTGTTGAACCGTTTAAAAATGCTAAGGCAGATGCTGCTGAAGGCCGTACTTTAGCGCTAGATGTTGAAGCCTGGTACACAGGGCAAGACGATAACTTAGTTGCCGCAGCTGATTTAACCGATTACATGCCTAATTCATCATCTGTTGCCTTAACGGCTGGTAAGGCTGATTTGGCTAACCTTGATGCGCGTTTAGTTAATGCTAACTATATTGGCGCGTTTGATGGATCTAATGATTGGACTAAAGGCTGGACTACAGCTATTCATGACGATGTGACGCCAACGCCAACAGCATTACCAGTATTAACCTCTTGTCCAGTAGGCACAACAGCTTCAGCAGCGGCAACAGGGTTATATAAAGATGCATCAATCACGTTAATTTGTACCCTTGAAGGCAATGTTTTAAGCAACACGACGCTTCTCGCTGGCCAAAACGTAATGTACAAAATTGATGGCGGTGCGGTAGTCGTCGGTGGTGATAACACCACGCCTGCAACATTGGCTATTCAAGCGGGTACTAAGCTATTCGCGACATCTAACAGCTTTATCGCAGTGAGTCGTGGCTCAAAAATTATGGCTCAAGGTAGTGCAACTCACCCAATTGAAATGACCTCTGAAGAAGATGTTATTGCGGGTGCAAGTGGCGAACGTGGTCAATGGGGTGGTTTGGTTATTCTAGGTAATGGTTTAACCAATACCTGTCCTGATCATAATGCTTGTTCAGCGTCGTTTGAAGTCGGTGACTTTCCATACGGTGGTAACAACAACGCTGATAACAGCGGTCAAATCAGCTACGTAGTGATTAAGTATGCTGGCTTTAAAGTGAATGATACTCAAGAAATGAACGGTATCTCATTTGCAGCAGTGGGCAGCGGAACTCAAGTAGACCATATTCAAATTCACGCTAACGGCGACGACGGTGTTGAGTTTTGGGGTGGTGCAGTTAACTTGAAATATGTGTACTTAACAGCCAACTTCGATGACAGCTTAGATTGGACTAACGGTTGGACAGGTAAAGCACAGTTTGTGTATATCACTCACGAAGACGGTAATGCTAACCGTGGTATCGAAGGTGATAGCCATAAAGGTGCTACGGATACTCCAGTGTCAGCGCCTAAATTAGCTAACTTCACTATTTTACCGGGTACAGATATTGCTAACGCAAGTGGCGATAAAGGTGAAGGTATCTTACTACGTGTGGCTACTGCTGGTGAGTTATACAACGTGTTAGTTCAAGGTCGTAAAGGCAGCACTGCTGAAACTGAGTCTGGCGAATGTTTAGAGTTAGATGGCTCTTACGCTGGTTTAGTCGACAACGTAAACAGCAAAACGCTGACGATGTCTCATTCAATTATCGACTGTAACGAGCCCTTTAAGTACAGCTCTGATAATGCAGCAACAGCAGACGCTGTCAATGTTGAAACCTGGTTCATGGGCCAAGAAGGTAACTCAACAGCTGCAGTGACTCTCACCGACGGTATGCCAGCAGCTACAGATACAACGCTACTTGGCAAAGGTAAAGACTTAAGCACAGATGATAGCTTCTTCGAATCAACCAACTTTATTGGTGCATTCGATGGCCAGAATGACTGGCGTCAAGGTTGGGCTTACTTTCCACAGTAATCACCTCGATAACATTAATCTGTGACCTATTAATAGCCGCCCGCAAGGGCGGTTATCTCTGAACCGCATACAGGATAGTTAAGTATGAAAACCAAGCCGAGTTTTACCGTTAATAAGTTAAGTCTTGCCATTATCTCTGTGATTTCTGCGGCGGCACTATTAACAGCTACCCCCGTATACTCGCAAGAACCAGCGCCTGCGCGCGATCCTGGTGAAGTGATCCCAATTGAACCGATAGAAGTGATTTCAGTTACCGGGCGTTTACGCAGCTCTGCATCAGAAGCAACTGAAGAACGTCGTGAACAAATTGCTGTAGCTGATATTATGGGCTCAGAACAAATTTCAAGAACCGGTGACAGTGATGCAGCCGCAGCGCTTCGTCGTGTGACAGGTTTAACCTTAAAAGATGGCAAATTCATTTATGTTCGTGGTTTAGGTGAGCGTTATTCAAGTACCTCACTGAATGGCGCGACAGTGCCGTCACCGGATCCAACCCGTAACGTGGTGCCTTTAGATATGTTTCCTGCATCGATCATTGAATCGTTATCGGTGCAAAAGTCAGCCTCTGCCAATTCTCCAGCCGCATTTGGTGGCGGACATGTGGATATTCGGACTAAATCTATTCCAGCAGATTTCTTTTTTAAAGCCTCTGTGGGCGGTCGTTATAACACCAATGATTCAGATGACAGCTTCACCTATAATGGTGGTGGCGATGATTGGACCGGCCAAGACGATGGCACTCGCAGCATGCCAAGCAACATTAATAACACCATTAATCAATATGGTGGAATTAGCCCAATTGATATCGTCAGCAATTCTAATGGCGCTATAAGTTACCCCGCAGCACAACAAGTTAACCGCGAATTGGCACTAGACATGTATCGCGATATGACGGTACAAAGTCAAAGTACTGATCCTGCAATGCGCGGTGATATCGCCATTGGTGATCGTTGGGACATTACTGACGACATCATCTTTGGTGCATTATCAGCGGTGTCGTACAAGCAGCAAGCCGAAAACTACACTAAACGCGAAGTTGAACTGGATGGTGATAGCAGCCAAGTACAAGTTGAAAACCAAAAAGACATCGTCGGCACCGACTCGATTGTGCAAGTGTCTGGCATGCTGAACTTAGGCTTAGAAATTGGTTACAACCATAAAATCGAAACCTTCACCACTTATCTGCAAGACACCTCTGATGATGTGTCTATAGGGCTTGAAGAAACCATCGATACTCTGGGTGAGCCTAATGCATTGCAAGTTTATGCTATTGATTACGAGGAACGTTCGTTAATCAGTAACCAAATAAAAGGTCATCATTTTATTGAGCTGTTAAATGATGCTGAAGTGAACTGGAAGTTTTCTGATGCCCGCTCAGAGCGTTATGCTCCTAATGAAGTGTCGTACACCTATAATGTGATTTTAGATGAAAACAACCAGTTATTGTCACGTAACCTCAACACTCAAGATGCGCCAAAGTATGTCTACAGCCGCTTAGAAGATGACAGCCAAAACTATGCCTGGGACTTTACTTACCCAATCAATTTAGACGGCGCATTGGTTAAACTGACAACCGGTTATGAATACTTTGAGCGTACCCGTGAAAGCTATGCCACCCGTTTAGGTTTTGATGTCGATTTAAGTCCAACTGATGCTAACGGTGGCATTTTAGCGAGTGACTTTAATGATATTTTTTCGGATAAAAACATTACCGACAATACCTTAGGACTAGAGCTGAAAGACGCGTCAACCGACACTGAAGACTACATTGCTGCAGAGAAAAACGATGCCGCCTTTGTGAGCATGGACATCGACTTTGATGATGTTTGGCGCGTATATGCTGGTATTCGCTACGAAGATTTTCGCCGCGTGACTTTACCTATCGACCCTGATGGTGAAATTTCAGATGAAGGCGGGCGTTACGACTTGACTGATTATGTGATTGCTGAAGATGGTTGGTTCCCGTCGTTGTCATTAACCTGGAAACAAACCGATACTACCCAATGGCGTTTAGGCGCGAGCAAAACCATAGTACGACCAGATCTGCGTGAAGTGTCGCCCGTTCGATTCCAAGATCCCGTTACCGGTTTTGATTTCTTCGGTAATCCAGAACTTAAAAGCTCCGACATTGTTAACCTCGACTTACGTTGGGAATACTACTCAGATTCGGGCAATAATTTCAGTATGGGCGCATTCTATAAGGATGTAGACGCACCGATTGAACCTATTCAACGTATTTCAGAAGCGGGGCGTCAGCTTAAATTTTATAACGCCGAGTCGGGTTATGTGTACGGTCTTGAAACCGAGTTTTTGCAAGAGCTTGAGTTTTTGGGTAGCGATGGCAGTATTTGGGAGGACTTCTTTGTCGCAGGTAACTTAACCCTAGGCGACTCAGAAATCGATATCGCTGCTAACGGCGAAATCGACCCAACCAATAACACGCGCCGCATGACCGGACATTCACAATGGGTGGCTAACTTACAGTTAAGTTACGACTCGCCAGACAGTTATCACAGTGCCACATTAGTTTATAACGTGTTTGGTGAACGCATTGCCTATGGTGGCCGTGGTGGTTTAGATGACGTATTTGAAAAGCCATTTCATAGCCTTGATTTTACCTATAGTTTCTTTCCGACAGATAGCGTTACGGTAAAAGTAAAAGCGAAAAATATCTTAGGTGAAACCACTGAATACGAACAGCAAGATCTTCAAGTGTACGCTAAAGACCCTGGCACAGAGTTCACTTTGCAATTTAGCTATGAGTATTAATAGGTTTAATCGTTACGTGTAATAGTGTGTTCAGAGTCACGTATAAAAGAGTACTTGTTTTTAGCGATTTTTATTCATCATTTCAATCGCTAAAAATGTGCATGGCCACTTTCTTCGGAACAAAGAAAGTGGCCTTTTTTTGTTTAAGCATATTATGAAATTTATGCCGGTAATGCGCTTATATACATCCAAAAGAGCAGGTCAACAGCATGAGTGTGCGCTTTTTACTCACAATGAATGATTTAAATATAGAATCACTTCCAATCATTCATGAAGAGAAAAAGTTATGAGCAAATGTAGTTTGAAAAATATACTGAGTCTGTTCGTAAAACGTTCGTAATCTCGCCCAGCCCAAAAGAGTCACTAATTGATAAAACCCATTCTATTGGATAATAGTAATTTGCAATCGAATGGGTAAAATAAACAGTGAGTATTTTTAAGTAAAATCGAAATTACTATTTAGCAGGGATAGCGAATGAACAATCGTTTACAGTGGCCCCGTCGTGTCATATTACTGGTTTTTTTAGCGCTTGCTTACCCTATTCTAAGTCATGGAGTTGATATGTTTGGTTGGTTTAAAAAAAAGGAAGTCTTTTTAAGCTCAGAAGTTAATGGTGTTATTACCAAAAATGGTAATCCAGTGGCTAATTTAGAGGTGACGCGTTCATTAATGTATATTGATGAAAAAGATCATCTTGATGTGGCTATTACCGATAGTAAGGGTCATTTCCATTTTCCTCAAAAAAGCATTCGTTCATCTATTCCTAATAGACTTTTCTCTGAAGACAGAGTGTCACAACAGATTACTGTAGTTTACGATAATGAGCTGCTAGCAATATGGTCTGCTAACCATATTGGTATTGAGGAAGTGCCAGAGTTTTCTAAAAAGCTATCTTTTATGAATTGTGAATTGACCGATAAGCGTGTGAGTTTTCAATTTAACAATACCAATAACGAACATCTTGATCATATGGCTTCAAGCATCTGCCGCTGGGGTGAGGATTATACTCCCGTATTAGTTTATGATGGTGACAAGGAATATATTGTTGAAGATGGTGATTTTAATAAACTAACGGATCGTTTTACCGGCAAGGAAGTCGAATTATGAGTAACACAATTTCACCTAGCACAGCAGCTAGTATAGCCTCAAGAGTATATGATACTAGGAAAAATAAAAGTTTTCAGAGTGACTTTCATCTTGATTTTATTAAAAATTTTAAAATAACTAATAGTCAGATCCAAGGCGTTAGTGGTGGCTTAGTTAACCAACTCTTGAATCGCAGTACTGGCTTTGCATTAACGGCACAAGGGATCTCGCCACAATTTAAACAGCATCATATTATTAGTGTTCGTGGCACTGTTTTTACGTCATTTGCTGACTGGTTAACTAATGGCAATATTGCTATAACAGTTGGGCCTAAAAGTCTTGAAGTACACTCAGGATTTGAAAAAGCTTTTAGCAGTATGCAGTCTGAATTTAATGATTATGTAGCACTGCATAAACCTCATTGTTTACATGTTGTGGGTCATAGTTTGGGTGGGGCTATTGCGCAATTAACAGCGCTTTGGGCAAGTGAGAAAGGGATTGACACCAAGTTATATACCTTTGGTGCGCCAAGGGTTGTTACTGAGAGATTTGTTCACCAAGCATCTACTAATATCGAGCATTATCGTGTTACGCATGGTGCGGACCCTGTACCAGCAGTTCCGGTATGGCCCTTTAGTCATACTGTCGGTGAGTACCAAACAGCAATGAACAGTGGATCTTTTTTCTCGATTGGTGCGCATTCTATGGAAAAAGCCACACCTGGTTATGTCAATACCGTTGCATCATATAAGAGCTATAGCGCGATGAATAGAGCTCTTAAAACGCTTAACCATAAGCATACGGTACTAAAATATGATCAACGTCATAATGCATCATTCTCTCAACGCTGGCAGCAAATCATTACCGATGCTTTAATCACTCTTTTGAAAAAAACAGGTCAGTATGCATTAATTGTCGCCCAAGCCTCTTTAAGTCATGGTTTGCAGTTTTATGACATATTAGCTCGCTGCCTGCATGGTATCGTTGTTAAGTCAACTGATGAAATAGCTGAGGAGTTAAGAGGTTTATTAGGTCACATGCTAGTTTTTGCTGGAAATAGAATACAAACGGTTAAAGAAATGAGTGTGAAGTTTATTCGCTGGGTTTTAGGCTTGATGATAAAAACACTATATACAACCGCAAAACAAGCTATTGAGCTGGTATCTTAAACCTAGATTGACGATGAAATTCTCAGTGAATAGATTAGTGGCCGAGTGCTCTGCGGCCTCAACGGCTGACGTGAGTCGTGGCGTTGAGGCTACACCAGATCAAAGGGGCAAAGCGTTTGTATCCCTTTTAAAATCCTCTGCACCCCAGACTAAAAATGCTGAAAAGCGCATATTTTCGATGGGGAACTATCCCGCTTTAAAGCGTATCTGTAGTCAGCTCCGGCCATTGTCGTCTAATACAACAGTACCTCATGGTTCCGACGGGCCGCCCTTGGCCTAATGAAAGCTAGCGCAGCATACATGCCAAACTCACGGAATTTTCTCGATATCCTCAATTCATATGGATCATGTAAAAAAACTAAAACTACTCACCTATGGATTTATTTCAATATTTTTGCTTTTACAATTTGCTATAAATGAAGCTAAATCGAAGAGACAAAATTTCAGGTGCAGATAAGTCAGCGAGTATCAAAAATATGAGTATCGTGGGAAATAAGGTTATAACCGTCGTGATATTATTATCGCGATAAAAAATCAAGATAATTATGAGCTTGCGTTAGGCAATAGAGAATGTATTTCATTCGATAATGAAGATAGCGGTGTTTAATCAAACTGAAACAATTGCAGTTATGTAAATGTTAAGATCTGAAATCTACTCAAAGGAGAGGTTGTTTTGGAAATCAGTCCACTATGGTTGCAAAGTAAAATGAAGATATTATCGTTTTTATTCTTTATCTTAACTACCTCATCTTCACAAATTTCAGCTGATGAGTACTTAGATTTTGGTATGAATTTATTGGGTGAGAAATTTACAGCCTTTGAAGTCAAACATAATAAATGTTTAATCATGTCAAAAAAGAATCAATTATCTGATAGCAGCATTGCCACTCTAAAACAGTTACCCATTTCAGTTGGTGAGGCTTTAGGCTATTTACATCTTAAAGCGATACGGATGTGCGTGGGTGATGAATACACTGAGTTACTCCAAGTGTTTCTAGATTTAGAAAATGAAAATAAGACAGAACAGAATACTTTTGTCACTCAAGAAATAGATAAAATCAAATTGTTAATTTTTTCTACTTCGGAGTTAAGAGCTCAGAAGCAATATGATTCTTTACCTGTTGAGTACAAAAATAAACTACAGCTAGTGGAAGGTATTCATCAGCCATTTGATATGATCAATGCATTTGAGCGAGCGTGGTTATAATTAATTAGTAATCTTTATAAAGTCGATTAACATAGGTTAATCGATTTTTTATCTTTTTAGTAATAGTCTCTGATGTTGTTAGAATACACCTACCTTTTGCAAGCTGCAGTCCGAGTTAATAACCATTATGTTTAACCGTCTTTCTCTATTTTTGTATTTAATCTTAGCTATATCGATCAGCGCATGCGCCATGCCACTGGGGATGACACAAGCGGGTAGCATTACCGCCCCGTCTATTGACGAAGCCAGCGGTTTGGCGGTATCGAGGCTCAACGACAATATATTGTGGCTACATAACGACAGTGGTGACACCGCAAGAATTTTTGCCATTGATACCCAAGGTCATCAGTTGGCGACAGTTAACATTACAGGCGTTAAGAATAACGATTGGGAAGACATCGCCTCGTTCGTTTACCAAGGTGAATCGTATTTATTGATCGCCGATGTGGGTGATAACCAAGCGAAACGATCGCAATATCAGCTACATCTGATCAAAGAGCCTGATTTAAGCCAACTGAATGGCCAAAAAACACTGTCGGCTAAACCCGTTTGGAGCATGACATTTACCTACCCAGATGGTGCACACGATTGTGAATCTGTAGCCGTTGATGTGGCTAAGCAAAAAATACTGTTACTGAGCAAACGCGATAAATTACCAATATTATTCGAGTTGCCATTAATTGCTCCAGCTTTAGGACAAAGTGCTTCCAACAATTCATCGGTTCAAATGGTTAACAAACAAGCCAAAAAGCTGGGCGAAATCGCGCCATTACCAACCGCGATGCTCGATTATGCCAGTATCTATACTTGGGCCGGTTTTGCCGGAAAGCCCACCGCAATTGATATCTCCGCGGATGGTTTATCGGCTGTAGTATTAACCTACACTCACGCGTTCTATTTTACCCAATCACAGCCTGGCGATTGGTTAACGCTGTTTTCTACAGCGCCACAAGAGATTGCTCTGCCAGCGATAAAACAAGCTGAAGCGGTTAGTTTTAGCCAAGAGGGTAGCAGCATTTTTATTACATCAGAGATGCTGCCAGCGCCTTTGTATAAAATGGATTTGAAGGGTTTTCATACTCAATAGTAGGTTTTTTTCTTTATTTTTTAGATATGGCCTGCGGCCACTAAGGTCGTGGCGCTTCACCCACACCAGACCAAGAGGAAACCAACGGCTGTTTCCTCTTTACTTTTTATTCAAAGAATTGGCCCAGCCGCCACATCAACATTATCCCAATGTGATTTAAGCAATAGAAGCGATAATTTCGCGACGTGGTACGATCCAGCTTGTGACTTCGTTTGTAGACTGCTTCGGCCCATCTTGCAGTAAAGAGTGAAAATGCTAACGCTTCCGATGGGGATCTGATGTGAATGGATTCACGAATGTTGTGGTGGCATGGTCAATAATGTTCCCGACATCAAATGACATTCCCCATGTCCATATGGGTCAGATGCCAAAGAACGACCTTTCCCCGCGAAAGCTAGCTGGCATCTGATAGGCAGGATGCCTGAATGCCTTGGAGTATATGGATATACGTGAAAGGCCATGGTCAGCTCACGCATTCTTTTATAAAGAGTCTTCAACGGCCTCAATTTATTGGATACTGAAGGTTTCAAAGTAAAATACGCAAAAGTCGCAAACAAAAAAATTGTTAGTTTCAGCTAATGCGATAGCTGTATTTACATTACTATTGCTTGGTTTGATATTGCAGTTTTGTGTCTTCTATCAGTTGTTGCCACTGAGGGTATTCAGCAAAGCTTTGTTGTAAGTCGCCCCAAGGGGTGAGTGCTTCGGCCATCGTCGGTGCTTTGTTTTGGCGGGTTTGGTATAAATAATAAAAGGCTGACGCTCGATAATTAGCCGCGCAATGGACTAGCACAGGGGCATCGCCATTCTGGTCCATCAGGCTAAAAAATTGCTGTAGATTTTCTGGTGTAGGCTGCTGCCAGTCCACGCTAATATTGTGATAGTTCATACCGAGTTGAGTGACGATTTGCTGCTCATTTTGTAAGGCGTTTGGGTTGTCATTGGGAATGAGATTAATCACCGTTTTGATACCAGCTTGAGCGAGTTGTGCAAATTGTTGCTCTGTGGGTAAACCTGCAGTAATCACTTGCTGGTTATTAAATTTAACTGCTTTTATGTCGCCAAGTGTGTTGGTGTCAATATTCGCCATGCTGCCTGTACTGTTCACATCGGCACTATTCACTTCCGAGCTATTCACTTCCGAACTATTCACACCCGAACTAAATACTCCCGCACTAAAAAAGAAACAACACATTAATATGCTGGTGGACAGCAGGTTATAACGTTGCAGTATATTCATGTAATCCCCTTGGTTTGTGTGATACCTAATAACGTATGACGTATTTTCGCTAAGCTCAAGTTAAGCATACTATTGTTAAGTTTTCATATAAAAGTTACGTGTTGAAAGTTACATTCCGCACAGGCCAAACCCACCGTCGTTCAGGTAATGTTGTTGAGCCGGAATCCAGCGCTATTCTTTGTATTTATGGCCTGCGGCCACTAACGTCGTGGCGCGTCGCCCACACCAGACCAAGAGGAAACCAACGGCTGTTCCCTCTTGGATCTCCCAGCCGCCCCGCAACATTTTCAAACAGCGAAAAGGTCGCCATGGGGTCAAGTTTAACTTTGACCTGCATTTGTGTCTGCTTCAGCCTTATTCGAAAATGCTATCGCTTCCGATGGTACATCCTGTACCGCGAAAGCTAGCCAGACATCCATGTCTGGACCCACGTCATTTTCTTCAACGACCTCAATTCATGGAACCCTGAAAATGTTAAACCAAGCATCATAATGAGATTCTGTGATGAATGGTAAAAATCGGCTGAATGACTAAAAAATACATCTTAAAAGGTGTAATTAGAACAATCGATTAGCAGAAAGATTGTACAAAAAATAACTACCGCAAAAAAGAAAATTCCGATAGCATGTTATGTTAATAGTTACCGATTAATATGGATGTGGCATCGGCCAAGTCCAACAAGCAATTTATACTTTGCAAATAGTGCAACTTATTAGAGGTTTTATGTTTAGTTTCAATCCCCGAGGAGAAAATCTCAGAGCCTTAGAGCAAAACATATTAAAGTTTAGAGCTTTTGAAATGGTAATGATTTTATTCTATGTTGAAGAAATAAAATCTATTGCATTAAGGACTATCAAGGTTACTGATAAGTGGAATAATTTACTGTCAAATAAGGAAGAACGATTTCCTGATAACACAAAAAAAATATATAAAAAACTTTGGAAGTTATTAGGGGCTGTTGATCTTTGTTTGAATTTTGTGCGAAGAAGGTAATCTCGTATAATTCACTTCGCCAAAAACAAATAC